>NZ_JACJUZ010000138.1:0-4904 GCF_014299995.1 Sphaerospermopsis sp. LEGE 00249
TAAATCTTAACTTGAGAAATATCGCGTCTGGCTAAGGCGTGCAAGTCTACTGAGGGATAACTGCTCCCATGCTCCCGTTGAAGTAGAAAGTAAAGTCTAGCTTTGTCTAGGTTTTATATAGCAGGTAACAATCAATGGTGCAGCAGATGCTCAAGCGGGTAATTCAGTGGCTCAAAAAATTGTTTCAGGGTTTGTTTGCTAGGAAACATAGTCCTAAAGCAGTACAGCAGAATATTGAGAAAACAACCGCACCACCTCTGAGTGATACGGATCTAGAATTTCTGTTTACAGAACTGTTAGCAGGAGTTCATCAAGCTAGAGGCCAGGCTTGGACGCAAAACTGGTTACATAAAATTGAACATCGTGTCAGCACTCAACAATGGCTAGATTGGCTAAATCACTTTGGAGAGAGATTATTAGCATCTACTAAACCTCATAATGAATTAGCGGCACGGTTAGTACAGTTGGGTGAGTTGGAGGTTGGTGAAGTTGGCGACCTGGCATACAATATTGGGATGCAATTGCTGACACGCACCCAAGCAGAACCCATTTGGGAATATGATGGACCCGATGCTGTCAGTCCAACTGTCTCTGAGGAGAATTTTCCAGAGGAAGAATACCAAACTGTGACTTGGGATGAATTATTGGAGATTTTGCAGGAAAATGAGATCTTACGTCAGCAAATTGTCCAAGATTTCGCTATTGAAAGTGATGACCCACAACAAATTATTCAGGTACTCATAAATAAATCCCAGACAATGGGTGAATCTGCTGCATCGGAAAAGTCAGATCAACCCATTCCCGAAGGAATTGATGACAATATTAGGTAATTAAATGATTTTTTTGACACAAGGATAGCTACAATCTAGGAGAAAGAAAATCCAAGAATGTGGCAAATGCTCAGGTGGCTATTGCAGTGGCTTAACAACTTATTCAAGTACCCCTTTGGCAGTCGTCGAACTCATGAGTTCGACGGCGATGAGGTGTCTATGGTAGAAAAGTCTCTACCAGAATTAACCAATGCGGATCTGGAAGTATTGTTTAATGAGTTGCTTGAAGGTGTACATCAAGCACGGGGACAACAATGGGCGCTGAAGTATTTGCAGCGAATGGAACCCCGGATCACTGTTGAGCGTTGGATCGATTGGTTGCTGATATTTGCTGAAAAGTTGCTTTCTTCACCAGCGCCCAATAGTAAGATCGCAACGCGAATGGTACAACTGGGTGAACTCAACATCGGCAAAGTTGGAGAACTGGCATCGGAAATTGGCATCCAGTTGTTAAGCCGTGAGTTCTTAGCCCAAAACTTACCGCAAAATCTACAAACAACTCCACAACCCGCAGCGGCGGCAGCCACACCACCAGTAGAACCATATTTAGAAATTCCAGGACAAGGATTGCTGGGGGATTTGGGTGAGCAATTATGGCAGTATGAACAGAAGGAAACTGTAGATATTGCACCAGATATTGCACCAGATATTGCACCAGATATTGCACCAGCATCGATTAGCTTGGAGGAGTCTTGGCCAAGTAATCTACAGCATTTGAGTGTCCAAAATGCAGTAGCAGAAATATCTGATGTGATTTATGAGTATGTAGGGGAAGAACACCCAGAGACGGTGAAAGCAGAAGTAGAGGAAGTTGTAGCCTCTCCCTTGGCAGAAAATTGGGATCAGTCGTTAACTAATTTGCAGCCACAAGTAGCCCAAACTCTGGATGAGTTGGTGGTAAGGTTGGAACAAAGTACCAGTTTAGTTCAACAACTAGCTTCGGAATTAGCATTGCGTGATGCCTACGGTGGGCAAAGCCATCTTTCAGCAATAACTCAACGTCCGAGTTTTCAACTGACTGTCACTAACCAGGCGGAAATCTTATTTTACCAAGGTTTACAACAAGCTAAGTCTGGTGATTTGTTGGGGTCTTTGGCTTTTTATAGTCAAGCTATTAAATTGCAACCAGAATCTTACGAGTATTGGTTTAATCAAGGGTTGACTTTGTTTCATTTACAAAGGTTTGAAGAAGCGATCGCTGCTTATGACCAAGCTATTAATCTCAAACCTGATTTCGCTAAAGCTTGGTATAACCGGGGCGGAGTTTTGGGAGAGTTGGGTGATTTTGATGGGGCGATCGCTTCTTTTGATCAAGCTATAGAGTTGAAGTCTGAATACCAAGAAGCTTGGGCTAGTCGGGGTTTAGCCTTGCTCAAATTAGGTCTGATTTGGGAAGCTATTTCTAGTTATGATCAGGCTTTGAAATTACAACCCGAAGATCAGGAAACTTGGTATTACCGAGGAGTTGCTTTGGGGGTAGGTGAGCAGTTTGAAGAGGCGATCGCTTCTTATGACCAAGCTTTAGAAATTCAACCAGACTATTATGAAGTGTGGATTGACCGGGGTGTGGTGCTATTTAACCTCAAACGCTGGTCAGAAGCAATTGAATCCTGGGACGAAGCATTAGCTATTCAATCTGATTTTTACTTAGCTTGGTATAACCGGGGCATCGCTTTAGAAAACTTGGGCAGACGCGAAGAATCTATTGAATCCTATCAACAAGCCATCACCATTAAACCTGATTTTCACCTCGCTTGGTATAATCAAGCTGTAGCTTTGTTTTACTTGGGAAGACTTACAGAAGCTATTTCTTGCTATGACAGCGCCTTAGAAATTAAACTCGACTATTGGGAAGCTTGGCTTGGTCGCGCCTTAGCCGTGGGGAATGTGGTTAATAACAAAGCATCTCTGACTTTACCCAGTAGCATAGCGAAATCTCATCCTACCCTCAATCAGCGAGGTTATGAGGGCAAAATAGCCACTTATGAAGAAGGTTTAAAACATCTCCGCCCTGATACCCACCCAGAAGGTTGGGGAAGATTGCATTTAGCAGTGGGTAACACCCACTACGAACACGGCAAAAAACAACCTTCACCCCGCTATTATTGGCAACAAGCATTAACTGAGTATCAACAAGCACTATTAACACTTACTTATGAAGATTTTGCAGAATTGCATCTAGAAGTATTGCAAGCTTTAACCAAAGTGCTTGTTGCTTTAGGGGAAACAGAAACAGCACAGGAATTACAAAAACAAGGTCTAGATTTATTACAACAATTACTAAATCAAAGCACCTGCTCGGAACAAAACAAAAAACTACTCGCTTTGAAATTTGCAGGTTTCATACAATTAGGAGTTGATTTAGCGGTAAATGCAGGTGATTTAGTAGAAGCTTGGGAAATTGCTGAACATGGCAAAAATACCTGTTTAAAACTACAGCTTTCTGGTGGGAGTAATGAAATTTATTCCCTCAACTATCAACGGATTCAACAACTAATCAATCCGCAAACTGCGGTTATTTACTGGCATCTTAGCCCGGTGGCTTTACACACCTTTATTATTAAATATGATGCCCCATCACCGCTACTTTTATTAACACCTATCCAAGAGGTAGAAGTCATACCAGAAGCAGTAAAAAGGTTAGTAGAATTTGAAAGCTGGCTAGACTTTTGGCAAAAAGAATATCAAGAATATTGCCAAAATCAAAACTTAGAAAATCCCCTGGAAAATTCCTGGTGTGTGGATATGGAAGGCAGATTATTAAATCTGCGGAATATCCTCAATATTCCCACCATTATTCAGGAACTGGAAGGAATTACCAATCTAATTTTAATTCCCCATCGGGATTTACACAAATTGCCTCTTCATGTCCTTTTCTCTCTTGCACAACCAGATGTAAATTACACTATCCATTATCTCCCTAGTATTCAAACGGGTTTGGATTTAAACACCAATGGGTTATCAAATTGGCAACAGCAAAAATTCCTAAGTGTGGAAAATATCAAACCAGCAGGTAATGAGAAAATACAAGAAGAAATACAATTTGTTGACTTTGCAGCCGCAATTGTAAGGAAAATGTTTGAAAATTCCCAAAACATCCAGAGTTCACAAGCGACAAAAGAGAACTTAGAAAATGCCCTAGCCGCAGATTATAACATCTTGCATTTTACTGGTCATGCGGTTAACAATTTAAGTGAAGTTGCCAAATCGGCCTTAGTTTTAGCAGATGAAGATAAACTGACTTTAGTAGAAATTAGTCAACAGACTTTTAGTAATTACAATCTGTTTACATTCACAAATTCTGAAAATGTTAGTCATAATATTCAAAATATCAGCAGTGAATATGTGGGTTTAACAACTGGTTTGTTAAATAGTGGTGTTCCTTATGTATTGAGTACACTTTGGAATGTGGAATCATCTGCTAATGCTTTAGTCATGATAGAGTTTTACAACAGATTACTTTTTCATCACTCTCCAGTTACTGCTTTAGCGGAAGCTACAACTTGGCTAAAAGAAATAACTGTTGCAGAACTGATCACAGAGTATGAAAATTTACTCAACAATCTGCAACCAGAAGAGTTGAAATTGAGGGATTTTGTCACGATGCAAATTGATAAACATCGCCAATTATCACCTCAACAACAGCCTTATAATCATCCTTACTATTGGGCGGGATTTATCATTGCTGGATGTAATTGAATGGATCTTAAAATTACACATTACCTTAAAAACTGTGCATTTTGGGTCTGATAAATTAGAAAATCTGGAGATAACAGATAGCTAAAACTATTCCCTATTCCCTATTCCCTGCCTCAACGAAGGGACTTTTTCAGCAAACCCTATCTAGGGGTTGCTGAGAAAGTCTTTCCGTGAGGGCATAGGAGTCAGGAGTCAGGAGTGGTAGGGGCGAAGCATTAGGGCGACTAATTATCAATTTTTGTCCAAGCCTATTTTCCGAATGCTTCGCCCGTACAGGAGTCAGGAGGAGATTTGAAAATTTCTTTGCCATCTCTTGAAATCCCCAAAAATGCACACTTTTTCCGGTATACCCTTCAAAACCCTTGCACTAATTTC
>NZ_JACJUZ010000016.1:0-74904 GCF_014299995.1 Sphaerospermopsis sp. LEGE 00249
ATTAATCCTGATAATATAATAGCATTAACTAGCTATGGTAAAGCCTTAGCTGAGTCGGGAAATTATGAAAAAGCTTGTGATATTTTTGAGAGGTCTTTAAAAATTAATCCTGATGATATAATAGCATTAACTAGCTATGGTAAAGCCTTAGCTGAGTCGGGAAATTATGAAAAAGCTTGTGATATTTTTGAGAGGTCTTTAAAAATTAATCCTGATGATATAATAGCATTAACTAGCTATGGTAAAGCCTTAGCTGAGTCGGGAAATTATGAAAAAGCTTGTGATATTTTTGAGAGGTCTTTAAAAATTAATCCTGATGATATAATAGCATTAACTAGCTATGGTAAAGCCTTAGCTGAGTCGGGAAATTATGAAAAAGCTTGTGATATTTTTGAGAGGTCTTTAAAAATTAATCCTGATGATATAATAGCATTAACTAGCTATGGTAAAGCCTTAGCTGAGTCGGGAAATTATGAAAAAGCTTGTGATATTTTTGAGAGGTCTTTAAAAATTAATCCTGATGATATAATAGCATTAACTAGCTATGGTAAAGCCTTAGCTGAGTCGGGAAATTATGAAAAAGCTTGTGATATTTTTGAGAGGTCTTTAAATATTAATCCTGATAATATAATAGCATTAACTAGCTATGGTAAAGCCTTAGCTGAGTCGGGAAATTATGAAAAAGCTTGTGATATTTTTGAGAGATTTTTACAAATAAAATCTAATAATTACATATCTTTTATATACGCTAGATGTCTAGAACATTTGGGTAAATACACAGATGCCATATCTCAACTGCAAGCGATAGATTTTGATAGTCTCCCCCAATATCATATAAATGTTATTCATATTACTTTAGGAAGACTTTATTATTGTCTTCAATCTTACGAACAAGGAAATAAGTATTTTAACTTAGCACTTGCTAACTCAGATGATAAAGAGAAGTCAATACTATCCAGTGCTAGAAGTATTCTCGCTCATAATCCTTATAATGAAACTGCTATGAAGATGTTACAACAAATTGCTGAAGAATCACCACGCTATTCTCAAGCACTGGAGATGTTGTCACTAAATTTAAGTGAAGAAGAATATTTTAAAATGGTCAAATCTGATTATCAAAGTGGTGTGAATGACACCGAAATACTAAATCGAGCAATTTATCATAAAATTGCTAATGAAATCAGTATTCTCAAAGGCATTGCTTACCGGATTTTGCGTTTTTCTCAAACAGAAGATCCCTTACTTACAGGTATTATTAATGATATTGAGGATGTATTTGAAGAAGTTAACCGTCGTCGAGCATTAGAAAAATCCCAAATTTCCACTATTGCTAATGATGAATACGAGCAAATTATAGCAATTATTTCCAAAACTGCTCACGATATTTCTGATTTTGTTAATAATCAGTTAGCAATTATTGAGTCTAAAACTAGACGTGCAATGAGAAAACTTGCTGTTGATGACCCTCACTATAAGCAATTTGAGAAACTATTAACACAACTAGAATTTACTCAAATTGCTCTTAATGATCTCAAAGCCATTAATGAAGGGATTAAAATTAAAAATCATCATTTTAAAATCAAAAAACTATTTGAAAAATGGGAAGCTAACCCTCATATTGATAATGCTTCTATTACTCTGGATATTAAAAATGGTGATTCAGAGTTTAATGGTGATGAAGAAAAGATCAAAAGTATTTTAAATGAATTAGTAGAAAATTCCCTCAAACACAATGCTAAAAAACTAGATTTAAACATCTCCATATCTACAGAGGATATTATCAATCCTCCGGGAATCCGTGGTGCTAATATTCCTGGTGAGCAAAAATATCTATTAATTGAGTTTAATGATAATGGTCAAGGAGTTCCCCCAGATAAAAAAGATTGGATATTTCAACCTTTAAAAACTACCGCTAGTGAAGGTCATGGTAGTGGTTTAGGATTATTCATTATCCGCAAAACATTAATACAGATGAACGGACACATCCAAGAAACTGGATGGAAAGGAGCTAGATTTAAAATCTATATTCCTTATACAGAAAGCAAAAATACTTAATTGTGTTAAATTTGATATAAGTCACACTATCAGGTTATACTAGGAATATAGTATAATTTGCTTTGTGTCATTTTTAAATCTCTGAAAATTATAGAATTATGCAGACTAAAAATATTCATTTGCTATTGGTGGAAGATAATTCTGGCTACCTCACTCAACTTATAGAGTGGTTAAATGATTATGGTTATCGTCAGATTCAGACTGCTTCTAGTGTAGTTGAAGCAACAGAAAAGTTATGTGATCCTTTTGATGTCATAATTGCTGATATGCGAATGGAGCAAGATAACAGTGGATTTGTGATTTTGGAAGAGGTAAAAGCACGTAATCTTTCATCAGTGGTGATTATCCTCACTGCTAATGATAATGTGGTAGATTGTCGGAATGCTTTTAAATTGCAAGCATGGGACTATATTTCTAAAACCATGCGGGGTAATGTTTTTGATGCTCTCCACGATTCTATCCAAGAAGCTATTACCTATTTTAATCGGTGGGGTAATGTTCACAATGAACAATGGATAACTGAAAATCTGGAAATTTTAGAAAAAGACTATTGGGGTAAATATATTGCAGTTATTAATAAAACTGTGATTGAAACAGCAGATAATGAAGATACCCTCAACGCATTACTTGAGGAACGAAAATTAAGACGGTTTTTAACTACTATTAGAAAAATAGGTGATTTACAACCAATTTCTCAACTTATAAAATTACCAGAAAGTCCGAAACTAGAATATAAAAGCACTTTGCAATGGGATGTTAGACAAAATCGTAAAAATGAGGATTTAAAATTTAGTGTCCTTAAAACTATTGCTGCTTTTCTCAATTCTGAAGGTGGAACTTTAATTATTGGAGTTGAAGATGATGGTAATATTTTTGGTTTAGAGCAAGATTTAGTGATACTTTCCAAAGGTTCTCTAGATCAATTTGAGCAGACAATTGTACATCTAATTTGTACGTACATTGGTGCTGGTTTTATGTCATTAGTTACGGTCAGATTTGAGACAATAGACAGTAAAACAGTATGTGCAATTGATGTCAGAAAATCAGATATAATAGCTGTGATGCAAGGTAAAGATAAAAAATCAGAACTCTATATTCGTGCTGGTAATACCTCAAAATCTCTTGATATTTCAGCAACAGTAGAATTTTGTTTAAATCAGAACAAAAACAATATCAAGAGTTGATATAATATGAGAGAAAATTATGATTTTTCTCAATCTATTAAAAATCCCTATTCTAAACAGTTGAAAAAACAAATCACAATTGATTTAGAACAGGATGTAATTGAATACTTTGAAGAAATAGCTCAAGAAACTGGCATTTCTTATGTAAAATTAATTCATCTTTATCTGCGTGAATGTGTGGAAAATCAACACAAATTATCAATAATCAAACAAATAACTTAGACGGAACATAAAAATATTTACCTAAAACTTCAGCTTGTTCTGCATTGATATTACAATCACCTTTAAGGATAGCATTGACTATTTCCTGATCACCTTCTTTAAGACCTAAAATATTTAATAAATCTGCTTCATTCATTCCCCTTTCTTCCATCAAATGTTGTAAAACTTGTAGAGGTTTTGCTGGTTCTAAAGGATGATTTTCAGTTTCATATTTTTCTACCAACATCACTAATAAATCATATAAAGCATCTTCTTCTGTGGTTCTATTTTTGTTAAAGAAAAGCCGTTCAACTTCTTGTAATGCTGATTGATATTCATTACGATCAATAGCATAATTTATATCCTTTCCCATCCTGTAAATCCTGAAATCCTGTACTTCGACTTACTTCGACTGCGCTCAGTACAAGTCGCTCAGTAACCAGACATCCTGATTCAGACAAAAAAATCACTACAATCAATAATATAATTTATATCTTTCATCATCCTGAAAATCCTGAAATCCTGTACTTCGACTTCGCTCAGTAACCAGACATCCTGATTCAGACAAAAAAATCACTACAATCAATAATATAGTTGATATCTTTGATCATCCTGTAAATCCTTACATCCTGTACTTCGACTTACTTCGACTGCGCCCTTCGACACCGCCCTTCGACACCGCCCTTCGACACCGCTCAGGACAGGCTCAGGACAGGCTCAGTACAGGCTCAGTACAAGTCGCTCAGTAACCAGACATCCTGATTCAGACAAAAAAACCGACAACCAGACGAACCAAAAACACCAAGAAAAATCAACAGTAGGGACAATTCATAAATTATCCCTACCGCAAATTAGAGTAGGGTATTAACCACGGAAGAAGGTGCTACCCCATTTTGGGAATCATTAATCGTAGTATTTGCGCTTTGTGGCTGAATTTCTTCCTGTACACCCCGCACCTTAATCAACCGAATAGCACGACTCACACTTTCCGGTAAAATCACCACCAGACTACCATCAGGAGCCATATCCAAACCTTTATTAATGGCTTGGGTTTCATCCAGAATTGATTCATAACGGCAATTAGGTTTAGCCTGATTAATGCCTTGAATAATCAAATCTGCGGCTGATCCCCGTGGTCTGCCTCTAGTGTCATCATCTTCTTTCACAATGATGTAGTCAAAAATATCAGCTGCTAATTTACCCAGAATGACAAAATCTTCATCCCGGCGATCGCCCGGTCCCCCAACTACACCTATGCGCTGTCCACTTGTCCAGTTACGAACAAAAGATCCCACAGCTTCATAACTAGCAGGGTTGTGGGCATAATCTACCAAAGCATGATATTTACCCAAATTAAACAAATTCATCCGTCCTGGTGTTTGACTCACTGAAGCGCGGAAAGTCCTCAAACCAGAACGAATTTGTTCAATACTCACATTCTGTACAAAAGCTGCCAAACTTGCTGCTAAAGCATTGGCAATCATAAACGGCGCTTTTCCGCCCATTGTTAAGGGTATATTTTCTGCTCTTTCTATCCGATGTGTCCAATCGCCTTTAACAATTGACAGATAACCATTTTCATATACTGCCGCTACTCCTCCCTTCTGGATGTGCTTTCGCACCAGTTCCGAGTCAGGATTCATGGTGAAGTAGGCAATATTGGCTTTTGTTTTTTCTGCCATCGCTGCTACTCTGGTATCATCAGCATTGAGAACTGCATAACCATCAGGAAACACCGCTTCAGCAACTACACTTTTCAGGTTTGCTAACTGTTCAATAGTATCAATATCACCGATACCTAAATGGTCAGCAGCCACATTTAACACCACACCCACATTAGCCGCATCAAAACCTAACCCAGAACGGAGAATACCGCCCCGTGCCGATTCTAATACAGCCACCTCCACAGTCGGATCTTGCAGGATCACATGGGCGCTTTGGGGACCCGTGTTATCTCCAGCTTCCACCAAGAAATCACCGATATAAGTACCATCTGTTGTGGTATAACCGACAACTTTACCTGTTTGCTTATAAATGTGTGCTAACAGACGAGTTGTAGTAGTTTTACCATTAGTACCAGTGACACTGAGGATAGGAAGACGGCTCGGTTTTTCGTTGGGGAACAGCATATCCATGACTGCGCCGGCAACATTGCGGGGAGTACCCACACTGGGAGCAACGTGCATCCGAAAACCAGGGGCGGCGTTAACTTCCACGATCACACCATCCATTTCTCTCAGCGGACGGCTAATATCCGTAGTGACGACATCCAAACCTGCAATATCCAAACCAATGATTTTCACTACCCGTTGTGCTAACCAGACATTTTCCGGGTGAATTTCGTCGGTACGGTCTACAGCAATACCACCTGTACTCAGGTTAGCCGTTGCCCGCAGATAACAAATTTGCCCCTTGGGAGGCACACTATTAACGGTGTAACCTTGTCTTTCTAATAGCTGGTAGCTGGTACGATCTAACTCAATTTTAGTCAGGACATTATCATGACCTTCACCGCGATTTGGGTCTTTATTGGTTTCATCAACCAATTCAGCAATAGTGGATTTACCATCACCAACTACATGAGCGGGAACTCGTTCCGCTACAGCTACAACTTTACCATCTACCACTAACACCCGATGGTCACGCCCAACATAATACCGTTCCACAATAATAGAACGGGAAACCTGTCTAGCCGCGTCATAGCCTGCTTCAGCTTCATCCCAATTTCTGATATCAATGGTGATACCACGTCCATGATTGCCATCTAGAGGTTTGATGACTATAGGATAACCGCCCACATATTCAATGGCTTCTTCCAAATCATCCAAGAAGTTAATCACCGTACCTCTGGGTACTGGTACACCATTGGTAGCGAGGATGCGTTTGGTGGCTTCTTTATCACAAGCTAATTCTACACCGAGAATGCCTGTTTTATCGGTCATTGTGGCCTGCATCCGTTTTTGATTCACACCATAGCCGAGTTGAATCAGAAACCTGGCGGCTAGAGGCATCCAAGGAATACCTCTTTTTTCTGCTTCTTTGACTATTGCTTCTGTAGAAGGACCAAGGGAAGCATCACGCCAAAAGTCTTTAAGGTCTTGAATATCCTGCTCTAACTCGGCTTTAGGATAACGACCCCGGTCAACAATGCTTTGACAAAGCCGCACTGCTGCACGTCCCGCATAACGTCCCGCTTCTTCATTTAAGTACTCAATCACTACCTGGTAAACTCCAGGAGTGGCAGTCTCACGGGTACGGCCGAAACCTACGTGCATTCCAGCTAGTTCCTGGAGTTCTAAAGCTACGTGTTCTACGATATGACCCATCATGGTGCCTTCTCGTACACGCATCAGAAAACCACCACGACAGCCCGGTGAACAATAGTGACCCTCCAGACTTGGTAGGGCTTCAACTAATCCTTCATAAAAGCCTGGGATTTGATTTGAGGGTGTTTCGGCAAGATTTTCCAAATCAAGGCGCATGACGATTAGTTTATGGCGTCGAATGCTCCAATAGTTTGGGCCGCGTAAGGTCTGGATCTTGAGGATTCTCATGGGAATAGGTAGATGGAGATTCGGAACCAAAATTCTAGTTTCTTACTGAAATTGACCGCTAAACTGTTCACTATAAACAGTTTTTTCTTTTTAGATAGTATTTGTCTATTTTTTTTGGTAACAACAAATAAATACGCGGTCAACCAGTGTAACCTCAGATACTCTATCCCGTCAGCTGGAGATCCGATGCACAGCGGGTAAAACAGTACGTTGGTAAAGATGGAAGCGATCTCCGTAACTGAGGATATGTAGACGTAAATTATGTACAGTTAATGGTTCGTTAGCACTAACATGGGGTTCGTTAGTATGGGTAAGTTCTGTAGGATCAACAATTGTGACGCTACCTTTACCTAATACTTGCAACCAACCATCACGTTCAAACACAGCACAAGTATCTTCATCAATGCCAATACCAAGACGATCTGGATGGGCTGCGATCGCACTAATCAATCTTCCCATGCGATTGCGGTTGTGAAAGTGTTGATCGACGATAACTTCAGGAATAAATCCTAAACCTGTGGCCATATCAACCAGGGAACGATTGGGCGTTTCCCCACTACCTCCACCTGCAATCATGTGATGTCCCATGACTGCTGCCCCCGCACTCGTTCCTGCTAAAGTCAGTTGTCCTGCTCGCACCCGCTGGCGGATAATATCCATTGCCGGTGTATCTGACAGAACTCCACAGAGGCGCAATTGATCTCCCCCTGTTAAAAAGACCCCAGTACAGGCTTCTAAGGATGCCTGAATTTGAGAGTTGTCGCATTGTTCGCGTTCACGAATGTCTAAAATCTCAACCTTTTCCGCACCCATTTCTTCAAAAATGCGAATATACCGACCACCAATGATGGCTGGTTCGCGGGAGGCAGATGGAACAATTGTAATATATGCCTTACTAGCACCAGCACGAGCAACAAAAGTCCGCAAGATTTCGCGTCCGTGAACTTTGTCTTCTGCGCCTCCGATAACTAGAACGGCGGTTTTAGTTGCTTGGGGTGTCCTCATTTCCAGCGATTTAGCTTTTAATTGCTGCATTGTGTTTCTGTGGTCAACAACTTCAGGAACCATCGCCTTTAAAGGTTTCCCAGGCTTGTGGCGAATGGCTTGTGAATTTAATCAGGTTTAGTCGCCTGTTTCTTTTCGCCCTTTGCTTTTTTAAGAGGACACTTGTGATCAGTTTCAGAGTTGCTAAATTTGACTCTCCAACTTTTCCTTAAACGCAGATGAAGTTTAAGTTCTGTCATGTCCGTTACTGTTCCTCATCACCAGCGCCTTGTTTTTCACCTTTCTGCTGATTCCAGAGTGGTAGAATAATAGTGCTTTCAGGCTGGGTTTACCCTTTAGTTTTGGGGGCGAAAGCAGGTCTTGACACTCTTTTTTCTGAAGTTGGCTCGATACATCCTGGAAGTTGTTAACTTTGGTGGGATTATTAATTTAAATTTAGTTGTGACAATATTTAAACATAAATTAAGTAATTAGAAAAACTTTTGCTCCCACCAAAAAGATAAGAATTCTGGTACTTTTAGATACTATAGCTCCGGTTTATCTCTAGTATTACCTCCTCCTGACTTCACAGGAACTCTTAATGGGATAAAGATGGGAAGATAGAAAGATGGGAAGATGGGGAGAAATATTTACTTACGTTCTGCCTTGTGCCTTCTGTCTTGTGCCTTGTGCCTCATTGGTAATTTACGTTAAATGTCCCAATCTCATCTTAGTGTCATTAAATACGATTTATTGTGCGTTTTGATATAGTTACACTTTTTCCTGATAGTTTTAGTTCAGTTCTGGGATCTGGTCTTTTGGGCAAAGCCCTAGCCAAGCAGATTGCTGAAGTACATCTGGTTAATCCCAGGGATTTTACCACAGATAAACATCGTAAGGTAGATGATGAACCCTACGGCGGTGGTGTGGGGATGCTGATGAAGCCTGAACCGATTTTTGCATCTGTGGAATCTTTGCCGATTTT
The DNA here is from genome assembly GCF_014299995.1 of Sphaerospermopsis sp. LEGE 00249. Taxonomy (NCBI): domain Bacteria; kingdom Bacillati; phylum Cyanobacteriota; class Cyanophyceae; order Nostocales; family Aphanizomenonaceae; genus Sphaerospermopsis; species Sphaerospermopsis sp. LEGE 00249. The sequence continues at coordinate 8,964 of NZ_JACJUZ010000016.1, forward strand.
ACCCCGTCGAGAGGTAATTTTGATGAGTCCCCAAGGTGAAACAATAAATCAGCCCCTGCTGCGAGAATTAGCAACAAATTATGACCAATTGGTGGTGATTTGTGGACATTATGAAGGGGTAGATGAAAGAGTGCTAAATTTAGTCACTCGTGAAGTATCTTTGGGTGATTTTATCCTCACCGGTGGCGAAATTCCGGCGATGGCGTTATTAAATGGCGTTGTACGCTTACTACCGGGAACTGTAGGTAAGGTAGAATCTCTCAAGGCTGAAAGTTTTGAGGAAGGTTTATTAGATTTTCCCCAGTATACCCGTCCTGCCAATTTTCGCGGTTGGAAAGTCCCAAATGTGCTACTCAGTGGTAATCATGCGGAAATTGCCAAATGGCGTTTTCAACAACAAATTCAACGCACCGCTTCCCGTCGTCCCGATTTGCTGGAAAAATGGCAACAAGAGAGGGAACAGGGGACTGGTGACTGGTGACTGGGGACTGGGGACTGGTGACTGGGGACTGGTGACTGGTGACTGGTGACTGGGGACTGGTGACTGGTGACTGGTGACTGGGGACTGGTGACTGGTGACTGGTGACTGGTGACTGGTGACTGGGGACTGGTGACTGGTGACTCCTGACTCCTGACTCCTGACTCCTGACTCCTGACTCCTGACTCCTGAACTTCTATTTTTTATGAACATCAGAATTGGTAACGGCTACGATATTCACAGATTGGTGAGCGATCGCCCTTTAATTTTGGGTGGTGTTCACATTCCCCATGAACTCGGTTTGTTAGGACACAGTGATGCTGATGTTCTCACTCACGCCATTATGGACGCAATGCTGGGAGCTTTATCTTTAGGAGATATTGGCCATTATTTCCCCCCCAGTGATCCCCAATGGAAAGGCGCTGATAGTCTTGTGTTATTAAAACAGGTAAACCAGTTAATTATTGATCAAGGTTGGAAAATTGGCAATATTGATTCTGTTGTTGTTGCAGAACGCCCCAAATTAAAACCCCATATTGCTACAATGCGAGATAAATTAGCAGCAGTTTTACAACTAGAACCAAATCAAGTTGGTGTCAAAGCTACTACTAATGAAAAATTGGGTCCTACAGGTAGAGAAGAAGGTATTTGCGCTTATGCTGTGGTTTTGTTAGTGGCTGGTGATTAGTTAATAGGAGGATGAGAAAATGTTTAGTTTAGATAAACCTGAAGAATTAGTTAAAATCAGACTAATTTCTAATATTTGGAATAATCAAGTTGATTCACCAGAAAAAATAGAAAGTTTATTTCAACTACCTTCTCCAGATATTATTGTCTTAGATCAAAATCAGCAAATTGCATTATTAGTAGATATCACAACGCAAGAAATTCTGAAAAATCATGAAAATAATTTATCAAAAGTCAGCAACCTATATTTACAAAACTCTCAGGAAAACCCTAGATTTGCTAATATAGCAAATCTAACAGAAATTAAGGTTTTTAAATCTATTAAGGGCGTATTTGTCAAGCCAGAGATATCATTAAATACAGGAAAAATTCTCAGCCATTATGATTCAGAATTTGGCGAGAAAACAATATTTATAATTTATAATTTAATATTACAATCTATCCTAGATCATGCTCAATTATATCCTCAAGAAAATAAAGCATTTATTAGTAATAATAGTAAAGACTTTGGTACATCAGAAGTTAAAAATGCTTTAGAACAAGCAGGAATCAGATATTTGACAATGACACAGCATTTTCTCGACTGGTTTAATAATTCCCGTTCATCAACCTAAATAGTATTGAGATTTTGTGGTTATATTAGATTTTGTGGTTATATTTTGTGAAAAAAATTATGAAATTCAATAAAAACATTCTCAATCACACAACACGCCTTTTATTACTCATCACCATCCTGTCATTTACAGCATTATCAATCACAGGTTGTAACCCCAGCAACTTCAAAAGTAATGCAACTCAAAAAGTACCACAATTAATCACCAGTATACTCAGCGATCCCAAAACCTTTAACTATGCCCTCAGTTCCGAATCACCTAATATTTTCGGTTATACTTATGAGGGACTAATTAGCCAAAATCCTATTACGGGTGAACTAGAACCAAATTTAGCTGAATCCTGGGAAGTTTCCGAAGATAAACTCAAAATTACCTTCACTTTAAAGGATAATTTAAAATGGTCAGATGGTAAACCATTAACCGTTGATGATGTCGTCTTTACCTATAACGATATTTATCTGAATGAAGACATTCCCACTGATGTGAGAGATATTTTGAGAATTGGAAAAGATCGCAAATTACCAACCGTGAGAAAAGTTGATAATAAAAGAGTAGAATTTAGTGTACCCGAACCTTTTAGACCATTCTTACAAAGTGCTGGTGCTGCTATTTTACCTGCTCATGTATTAAGAGAATCGGTAAAAACAAAAGATCAAGATGGTAAACCTAAATTTCTAACAATGTGGGGTGTAGATACTCCACCTGAGCAAATTATTGTCAATGGACCTTATAAAGTAGAACGTTACGATACCAGTCAACGGATACTTTTCCGTCGTAATCCCTATTATTGGCGTAAAGATGCACAAGGTCAATCCCAACCTTATATTGAGCGTATTATTTGGCAAATTGTTGAATCTACAGATACATCTTTACTGCAATTTCGTTCTGGTGGGTTAGACTTTGTAGGGGTGACACCTGATTATTTTTCTTTGCTAAAAGCACAAGAAAAACAAGGTAATTTCCAAATTTATAATGGAGGTCCTTCATCAAGTACAAGTTTCATTTCTTTCAATTTGAATAAAGGTAAAAGAAATGGTAAACCCCTTGTTGATCCGATTAAATCACGTTGGTTTAATAGTGTGGAATTTCGTCAAGCTATAGCTTACGCAATTGATCGAAAAACCATGATTAACAATACTTTTCGTGGTTTAGGTCAAATGCAAAATTCGCCGATTTCTGTGCAAAGTCCTTATTATCTCACTCCAGAACAAGGATTAAGAGTTTATAATTACAATCCTGAAAAAGCTAAGGAATTACTACTCAAATCTGGTTTTAAATACAATGCACAAAATCAATTAGAAGATGCACAAGGAAACCGGGTGAGATTTGCTTTACTTACCAATGCAGGTAATAAAATCCGTGAAGCAATGGGTTCGCAAATTAAACAAGATTTGAGTAAAATAGGTATTCAAGTTGATTTCACACCTTTAGCATGGAATACTTTTCTAGATAAACTTTCTAATACTTTAGATTGGGAAGCATCGTTGTTAGGTTTAACAGGTGGTTTAGAACCCAATGACGGTGCAAATGTTTGGTCTCCTGAAGGTGGTTTACATATGTTTAACCAAAAACCCCAACCAGGACAAAAACCAATTCAAGGTTGGGAAGTTGCACCTTGGGAAGCAAAGATACATCAACTTTATATTCAAGGCGCTCAAGAATTTGATGAAGCGAAGGTCAAGGAAATTTATGCTGAAAGTCAAAAAATAACACAGGAGAATTTACCCTTTATTTATTTGGTAAATCCCTATTCACTAGGAGCAGTAAGAAATAAGTTCGCAGGAATTAAATATTCTGCTTTGGGTGGTGCTTTCTGGAACATTTATGAAATTAAAATTACAAAGTAGGTGACTGGTGACTGGTGACTGGTGACTGGTGACTGGTGACTGGTGACTGGTGACTGGTGATTGGTGACTGGTGACTGGTGACTGGTGACTGGTGACTGGTGACTGGTGACTGGTGACTGGTGATTGGTGATAAATAATTATCTATTACCCCATTCCCTATTCCCTATTCCCTATTCCCTATTCCCTATTCCCTATTCCCCATTCCCTATTCCCTATTCCCCATTCCCTATTCCCTATTCCCCATTCCCCAAAAAACTGCTGTGAGTCAACCTGAAAATTTAAAATCTCTATTAGAATCTGTTGCTAATGGTACAATTTCCCCAGATACAGCTTTTGAATCTCTCAAAGATTTAGCTTATGAATCTGTGGGTGAGTTTGCCAAAATCGATCATCATCGTCATTTAAGAACCGGTTTCCCCGAAGTTATTTGGGGTCCTGGTAAAACTCCTGAGCAAATTGCTCAAATTATGGAAGTGATGCGTCATCGTACTTCCGTAGTCATGGCCACTCGTATTCAACCAGATGTATATTCTATCCTGCAAAAAAAAGTCAGAGGTTTACAATACTTTGAATTAGCAAGGATTTGTGCGATTATTCCCCATGAAATTCAACCGCGTTTTCCCGGAGAAATAGGTATAGTTTCTGCTGGTACTGCTGATTTACCCGTCGCTGAAGAAGCTGCTATGACTGCCCAATTATATGGTTTTCGGGTACAACGTCTTTGGGATGTGGGTGTGGCAGGTATTCACCGCTTATTAAATAATCGTCATTTGCTTAATTCTGCATCTGTATTAATTGTTGTGGCGGGTATGGAAGGCGCTTTACCAAGTGTAGTTGCAGGTTTAGCAGATTGTCCAGTGATTGCTGTTCCTACTAGCATCGGTTATGGTGCAAGTTTTGGCGGTTTAGCTCCTTTGTTAACAATGCTTAATTCTTGTGCAGCAGGTATTGGTGTAGTTAATATTGATAATGGCTTTGGTGCAGCGGTGTTAGCAGGACAAATTTTGCGAACTTCCGAGAAATTACGCTTGGCATCGGATAAAGAGTTAGGTTAATACAGTGAAAACTGCGTATAATTTCGGTAACTGCTGATTGGATCAATTACTGCTAATTCAATAAGCTGATCACCCGTTTGGTAAAGAGATTATGGAATATTTGCATTTTCATGATACACTGTTTTCCCTTTTGGGAAATATACACATTGATATTAACTTTGTAGCTACTAAGATACAAGACCCAGATGTTTTAGGACAGATGCAAAATGCTTGGAATAACTTTGTTAAAACAGGTCAAGTTTGGGCAATGTTAATTGGGATGGTTATCGGCTATATGTTTAAGAGTTTAACAACTTACGGTTGAATGAATTTTGGATTTTAGATTTTAGATTTTAGATTTTAGATTTTAGATTTTAGATTTTAGATTTGGAATTGATATTCATTCAAAGTCTAAAATCACAAATTGTTATTACCTCTCCTTTCTAATTTATGACCGAAAAACAAACTTGGAGCCAGCGGTTTGAAACCGCTCTACATCCAGCGATCGCTCGTTTTAATGCCAGTATCAGTTTTGACATTGAACTCATAGAATATGACATCACTGGTTCTCAAGCTCATGCTCAAATGCTGGCTCACACAGGAATTATTTCCCCAGAAGAAGGAGAGCAATTAGTTACAGGTTTAGAACAAATTAGGCAAGAATACCGAGAAGGTAAATTTCAACCTGGTATTGATGCCGAAGATGTGCATTTTGCTGTAGAAAAGCGACTTACAGAAATTATTGGCGATGTCGGTAAAAAGCTACATACCGCCCGTTCTCGTAATGACCAAGTAGGAACAGATACAAGACTTTATTTACGCGACCAAATTCAACAAATTCGCCGATATTTAAGGGAATTTCAAAAAGTATTACTAGATATAGCGGAAAACAACGTTGAAACCCTCATTCCTGGCTATACCCACCTTCAACGCGCCCAACCGCTGAGTTTAGCCCATCACCTCTTAGCATACTTGCAGATGGCACAACGGGACTGGGAACGTTTAGGAGATGTTTACAAACGAGTGAATATTTCCCCCTTGGGTTGTGGTGCTTTAGCGGGAACGACTTTTCCCATTGACAGACATTACACAGCAAAACTATTGCATTTTGATGATATTTATGCTAATAGCTTAGATGGAGTCAGCGATCGCGATTTTGCCATAGAATTTCTCTGTGCAGCGAGTATGATCATGGTTCACCTCAGCCGTCTTTCGGAAGAAGTGATCCTGTGGGCATCAGAAGAATTTCGCTTTGTCACCCTCAAAGATAGCTGTGCCACAGGTTCTAGCATCATGCCCCAAAAGAAAAACCCCGACGTACCAGAATTAGTGCGCGGAAAAACAGGGCGTGTTTTTGGTCATCTTCAGTCCATGTTAGTAATTATGAAAGGTTTACCCCTGGCATATAACAAAGACTTGCAAGAAGACAAAGAAGGTATTTTTGATGCTGTGAACACAGTTAAAGCCTGTTTAGAGGCTATGACTATATTAATGCAAGAAGGTTTAGAATTTCGACCCCAACGCCTAGCACAAGCAGTAGCAGAAGACTTTTCTAATGCTACCGATGTCGCAGACTATTTAGCAGCGCGGGGAGTACCTTTTAGGGAAGCTTATAATATCGTTGGTAAAGTCGTGAAAACCAGTATCGCTGCTGGTAAACTGCTGAAAGATTTAACCTTGCAAGAATGGCAACAAATACACCCCGCCTTTGCAGAAGATATTTATGAAGCCATATCACCCCGTCAAGTAGTTGCAGCCCGTAATAGTTACGGTGGTACAGGCTTTGAGCAAGTTAAACAGGCGCTCATTGCTGCACGTACTCAAATTTTATAACAATAAATTGGTAATTGGTGATGGGTGATTGGTGATTGGTGATTGGTGATTGGGAAAAAAATAAACTGTTGCCTTCTGCCTTTTGCCTTCTGCCTTTTGCCTTCTGCATCCCAAAAACAAGGGCGTACAGATAAAAATAAATGTACGCCCAAACATAGCAAATTAATTCCAGAGTAAATATTCAAAGAGTAAATATTCAAACAGTCAAATTAATCAGCAGCGTCCATTGCTGCTGCCCCTGTTTCTTCATCTTCACTCTTAGGTGGTCTTTGTTGGAACCGTCTTTGCATTCTTCCTGTAGTAGTCCGTTTACGAAACTTCCTGGCATAAGCCTGGTTCCGTAGCGCCTTTTCTTTTTTCGGGTTACGGCGCTTGGCCATATTCACCTCATGAATAAACAACAAAAAACCTACACTCAGGCAATATCCAGTTACCGATGTTATTGATACACTTTCAGCCTAGTGTAGAAATGAAAATAGTTGAAACAGTATCCTAGTCTACCTTATTTAATGGAGGTATGTCAAGCCGGATTGATCATAATTTTTCTTATGAGTCAGGAGTTCAAGGAGTCAGGAGTCAGGAGTTCAAGGAGTCAGGAGTTCAAGGAGTCAGGAGTTCAAGGAGTCAGGAGTTCAAGGAGTCAGGAGTTCAAGGAGTTAGGAGTTTAAGGAGTTTAAGGAGTTTAAGCAGTTAGGCAATTACTGACAGCAGATGTTAAAATTGACTGATTCTCAGAATGACCATGAGCAAGTCCTAAGTTGACAATTTCATAGACAAAACTATACTTGTATTGACAAAAATCAATATATTTTTAGGAAAAAATCAACTACTTGATATATAATAAATACGGTGATATCAAGTATTGAATTGAGACTATTGCCGACGCGAAAACCAAGCAATGATGGTGGTAGTCTTTTTCAGAAACTTAATTGGAACACAATCGCGTCTGGCTAAGGCGTGAAAGTCTACTGAGGGATAACTGCTCCCATGCTCCCGTTGAAGTAGAAAGTAAAGTCTAGTTTTGTCTAGGTTTTATATAGCAGAATAATAAACCTAATACTTGATAGAGTTGTATAAAAAAAACGAAAATCATCTTTTGTGAGTTACATTTCTATCAAGTGTTCGCCAATTAACAATTACAAAATAAGAATTTGAAGATTGAATATTCTGGCTTTTTTTAGTTCATTAATTAAATCTATTGGTAGCTTATGGCACGTTGGAAAAACAGTATTGGGTATTATTTTTCGCCATCCCATTACTGGTACTAGCGTGATTCCCATTTTACCTGATGGTAGAATTGTTTTGATTCGTCGCAGTGATGATGGTTGTTGGTCTTTACCGGGAGGAATGATAGACTGGGGAGAGGATATTGCTAGTGCAGTTTGTCGAGAATTAAAAGAAGAAACTGGACTAGAATTATTAAAAATTCGGCGTTTGGTAGGGGTATATTCTGCACCAGATAGAGATCCAAGAATTCATTCTATTTGTATTGTGGTAGAAGCAGAAGTACAAGGAGAAATGAAAGTTGAAGATAATTTAGAAGTGTTAGAAATTCAAGCTTTTGATCCTAGTTCTTTACCTCAACCTCAAATGTCTCATGATCACGCTAGACAGTTAGAAGATTATTTACAAGGTTTAACAACTTTGGCATAATTGGTAATTAGTCATTAGTCATTAATTTTCTTTACCAATTAATAAATAAGCTGTTGTGCATTTAATTTATATAAGGTTAACAGGCAAGATGCCTGTTCCACAAGACTTAAGAATATTAAGATTATACAGTTTAGCTGCATAACAGCTTAACTTCAATCTGAAATGCGATCGCTGATCTTGTAGGTTGGGTTAAGGAACAAAACCCAACAAACTATCCCTAAAACTAGCTAAACTGTATAATCAAAAAACCTGAACTTACAGTAGCACAAGCATCTTGCTTGTATTAATTATTCAAGTTAAAGGCACAACAGCTTAACTTCGCTCTAATTTTATTACTGCTATATAAAACCTAGACAAAACTAGACTTTACTTTCTACTTCAACGGGAGCATGGGAGCAGTTATCCCTCAGTAGACTTTCACGCCTTAGCCAGACGCGATTGTGTTCCAATTAAGTTTCTGAAAAAGACTACCACCATCATTGCTTGGTTTTCGCGTCGGCAATAGTCTCAATTCAATACTTGATATCACTGTATTATATATCAAGTAGTTGATTTTTTCCTAAAAATATATTGATTTTTGTCAATATAAGTATAGTTTTGTCTATGAAATTGTCAACTTAGGACTTGCTCAATTACTCAATTACTCAATTACTCAATTACTCAATTACTAAAAATTACTAAAGTGACAACTACAGCAAATACAAATCATCAAGAGTTAGTCGGTTTGATTTGGAGTATAGCCGACAAACTCCGGGGACCTTACCGCCCTCCCCAATATCGGCGGGTGATGTTACCTTTGATAGTGTTGCGGCGATTAGATGCGGTATTAGAACCAACCAAGAAAGCTGTACTGGAAGCCCAAGTAAAATATGAGGGAATGGGGATAAAAGGAGACGCACTAGAAAAAGCGATCGCCAAAGTTGCCACAGGTACAGAGAGAACTCAACCTTTATACAATCTCAGCAAGTTCACATTTAATACATCTGACACCTCATCCACAGAACCTAACTATATTCCCCAATATGTAAGTTTATTGAGTGACCCAGATGGCATTACCAGTAACTTACGCAATTATATCAATGGTTTCTCCCCCAGGGCGCGAGATATATTTGAAAAATTTGATTTTGATGCGGAAATAGAAAAACTCGATGAAAGTAATCGCTTGTATTTAGTGATTAAAGAACTTTGTAAACCAGAAATAGATGTATCACCAGAGAAACTTTCTAACCTACAAATGGGTTATTTATTTGAAGAATTGGTGAGAAAATTTAATGAACAAGCAAACGAAGAAGCGGGAGACCACTTTACACCCCGTGAAGTAATTCGCTTGATGGTAAATTTGGTTTTTTGTGATGAACAAGATGTTTTTAAACAAGGTATTTATCGTTCTATTTATGACCCCACAGCCGGAACAGGGGGAATGTTATCAGTAGCAGAAGAACATATTAAAAATCAGAATCCCCAAGCTAACTTAGGATTATTTGGGCAAGAATATAACCCCGAATCCTATGCTATTTGTTGTGCAGATTTACTGATTAAAGATGAACCCATTGATAATATTATTTATGGCGACACCTTGGGAGTAAAAAACGCCAAAGCTAAAAGTAATAACTTCTTACCCCAGGACGGACATCCTGATAAAAAATTTCATTATATGTTTGCCAATCCTCCCTTTGGAGTAGAATGGAAACCAGAGCAAGATTTTGTGCAAGATGAATATGAAAGCTTAGGATTTAATGGCAGATTTGGCGCAGGTTTACCACGCATTAATGATGGTTCATTGTTGTTCCTGCAACATAAGATATCAAAAATGCACAAACCACCAGAGGAAGGGGGAGACGGTTCAAGAATTGCCATTGTTTTTAATGGTTCACCTTTATTTACAGGAGATGCGGGAAGTGGTGAAAGTAATATTAGAAGGTGGATCATTGAAAATGACTGGTTAGAAGCGGTAGTTGCATTACCTGATCAGATGTTTTATAACACCGGAATTTTCACTTATATTTGGTTAGTTACTAATAAAAAAGCGGATCATAGAAAAGGTAAAGTCCAGCTTATTGATGGTACAAAACATTACCAGAAAATGAAAAAGAGTCTTGGTAATAAGCGCAATGAATTATCCCCCGCACATATTACCGAACTGGTGCGATTATATGGAGATTTTCACCACAATGGTATTAGTGAAGTAGAAACAGATGGACAAATAGAACAGCGAGTATGTTCTAAGATATTTGATAATCGGGAATTTGGTTTTTTAAAGATTACTGTGGAACGTCCATTAAGATTAAATTTTCAGGTAAGCGAGGAACGTTTAGGGAGATTATGGGAACAAACAGCGTTTCAAAATTTAGCTACTACTAAAAAGCGCAAAGATGAAAAAGTACAACAGTTAGAAATATTAGAGGGTAAAAATCTCCAATCACAGATTATTGATGCTTTGCAAAATATGCAAGCTGATAAACTGTATTTATCCCGTACAGAGTTGGAAACAGATTTAAATAAAGTGTTAAAAAAGGCAGGATTGACATTAAAAGCACCTGTAAAAAAAGCCATTTTAGCAGCATTAGGAGAAACAGATCCACAAGCAGAAATTTGTACAGATGCTAAAGGAAATCCTGAACCTGATAGTAATTTACGTGATACAGAAATTGTTCCTTTACCAGATAATATTCCCTTACCTTTACCTTTGGAATATGGAGACAAAGCGAGTGTCAATGAATTGATTAAGTTAGTAGACAACCACTGTCAAGAATATTTAGAAAAAGAAGTTTTACCCCATGTTCCAGATGCTTGGATTGATTTTGATAAAACTAAGGTAGGGTATGAAATTCCTTTAAATCGCCATTTTTATGTATATCAACCACCCAGAAATTTAGATGCAATTGAGGATGATATTAAATCTTTGGAAACGGATATTATGGCGATGTTAGGGGAAGTGGTATAGGTTGTAGTAGCAGAATTAAGATCCCCGACTTCTTTAATATTCTTGTCCAGAAATTATTAATTAATGGTAGAAGTCGGGGATCTGGGTATGATGGAAGATTGTTAATAAAAGTTTTCATCTTGTCCCTAGAATATGCTGTAAAATTAAAAGATAGATTGGGGAGATTTTAGTAATGGCATTAGTGATTTTAGATGAACAATTAGAAAGTATTCAGCTTTCAGAAGCAGTCAGACAAAAGGCTTTACAAAAAGCCAAGGAAGGTTATGTAATGACATTATTAGAAGTAGGAGAAATTACCAGTGGTAGGGCTGGTAAAATTCTGGGCATTTCTCGTTTAGAAGTCATAGAAATGATGAAAAGATGGGGTATTTCTCTTTTTGATGATTCTCAAACCTTGGATGAATTACGTCAAGAAGTAGAACAAGCAGAATTAGCAAAATTAATTTTAAATCAACATAATTATTAAATGATAATCGTTTCTGATACTACGCCAATTAGTGAATTAGCTAAGGTAAATCATCTTGATTTATTACCCAAACTTTTTGGTAAAGTTATTATTCCCCAGGTGTTCAAGGTGTTTTAGATGAGATGCAAGCACAGGGAATGAGAATTTCTGACAGACTTTATGTACAAGTTTTGACTTTGGTACAGGAACAGGAGTAAGAATAAAAAAGAAGTAGGGTATTTGTTCAGGTATAATAAAAAAATAGATTAGGGAGATTTTATAATTATGCAAATCACCATAGATTTACCAGATAATTTAACAGATAAGATTCAAAATGAATGGGGTAATTTACCACAAAAAATCATTGCCAATCTTGTCTTAGATGCTTTGCGGGAAGGTTTAATTGATTTTCAGGAAATGAAGGAGATGCTTAACTTTTTCTCTGAAGCTGAATTACAGGAGTTTTTAAAACAAAAGAATATGCTGCATACTAAAGGAATACTCAATTTATCTGGTGCTTGTGCGGATATTGATTTTAATATTGATGAACTAGGGATTTATGAAGATAGGGATGATGATTTAGTTGGGGTGTTTAATGAATAAAAATTCTTTAGTTTATTTATTAGATACAAATGCTTGTATTATGTATCTCAAGGGTAGGTCATTAGACATCTCCACAATAGAATGTATTAATTTGTAATATGTTGTAGGGGCGAAGCATTTGGGCGATAATTTAACGGAAAAATCAGACATCTAGATATCCCATAAGCTTCGCCCTGCCCCCATAAATAAGTTCCATAATTTCTTTTCTGGAGATGTCTATTGAGTATTAATTATCATCTCGATAATCTAGAACCTGAAAAAGTTGCGGTTTGTTCTGTGGTCAAGGCTGAGTTATTTTATGGATCAAAGCGAAGTAATAACCCTGAAAAAGCTTTGAAGATTCAAAAATCATTTTTATATCAATTTGTATCTTTACCTTTTGATGATAATTGTGCGGAAGTTTATGGACAAATTCGGGCTGATTTAGCTAAAATTGGTACTCCTATTAGTTCCAATGATATACAAATTGCTGCTATTGCTTTGGCGAATAATTTAATATTAGTAACTCATAATGTGAGAGAGTTTAGCAGAATTGACGGGTTAAAGTTTGAAGATTGGGAAGTTAGTTAAATGGGTAAGTATCAGGGTTATGATAAGTATAAAGATTCTGGGGTTGAGTGGTTGGGGGCGATTCCTAATCATTGGGAAGTTATACCTATTAAATTCTCTTTATCTATGCCAATTACAGATGGACCACATGAAACTCCAGATTTATTAGATGATGGAATACCATTTATTTCTGCTGAAGCTATTAAAAATGATCAAATTAATTTTGACAAAAAAAGAGGCTATATTTCTTTAGAAGAACATAAAAGATTCTCTAAAAAATATAAACCTAAATATGGTGATGTTTATATGGTTAAATCCGGTGCAACTACCGGAAACGTAGCTCGTGTTCAAACACATGAAGAATTTAATATATGGTCGCCTTTAGCAGCTTTAAGACCTAATCAAGAAAAAACAACAACTGATTTTTTATTTTATGTGATTAAGTCAAAACCTTTCTTCTATTCAGTGGAACAAAGTTGGAGTTTTGGTACACAGCAGAATATAGGAATGGGAATTATAGCTAATATTAGAATTACTTTTCCCCCATTAGAAGAACAAGAAAAGATCGCTCGATTTTTAGACTATAAAACCAAACAAATAGATGAACTGATAGCGAAGAAAGAAACCCTGATTGAAAAACTGGACGAAAAACGCACGTCCCTTATTACTCACGCAGTCACCAAAGGACTAGATGTAAATGTCCCGATGAAAGATTCTGGTATTGAGTGGTTGGGTGATATTCCGAAGCATTGGGAAGTAAAAAGATTACGCTACACAGGGTTTTGTCAAAATGGAATAAGTAAAGGTGCTGATTATTTTGGTTTTGGTTATCCTTTTGTAAATTATACAGATGTTTATGCAAATCCAGAATTACCAAAAATAGTAAATGGATTAGCTAATTCTACAGATGAAGATAGAATAAATTATTCAGTCCAAACAGGAGATATATTTTTTACAAGAACATCAGAAACTATAGAAGAAATAGGCATTACATCAACTTGTTTACAGTCCATTGATAATGCAACTTTTTCAGGTTTTTTAATCAGAGTTAGACCCTTTGCAAACTTAATATTTCCAGGATTTTCAAAATATTATTTTAGGTGTCAACTGCATAGATTTTTCTTTGTAAAAGAAATGAACCTTGTTACTAGAGCATCATTAAGTCAGGAACTTTTAAAGAAATTACCAGTATTATTACCTCCACTCCAAGAACAACAAAAAATAGCTGAATATTTAGACTATAAAACCAAACAAATAGAAGAACAAAAAACCAAAATTAAACAAGCCATAGACCTATTAAAAGAATACCGCACAGCCTTGATCACCAATGCCGTCACAGGTAAAATAGATGTGAGGAAAATTCCCATACCTAAAATATAGTTAATGTAGCTAAATAAATCAAACCTGTAATCATAAAACCTGATGCTAAAACATTTTTAAACCCGTTCCCTATTCTCTACCACAAAACCCATGATAGACCACGATAGACTATTTAAAGAATTAATCCAAACATTCTTTTGGGAATTTATAGAACTGTTTCTACCAGAAATATTAGAATATGTAGAAAAAGACACCCTCACCTTTTTACCAGAAGAAATATTTACAGATGTCACCGCTGGAGACAAAAGAAAAATAGACCTATTAGCACAAGTCAAATGGCAAGGACAAGACAGTTATTTTTTAATACATCTAGAAAACCAAGGATATAATCAAAAAGAATTTGAACGGCGAATGTTTCATTACTTTTCCCGTTTAGATGCCAAATATTTACTTCCTATCTTCCCCATCGTTATATTTTCCTATGATGAACCAAAACGCCCAGAAAAAAACCAATATACCGTTAACTTCCCCAACCGCAAAATATTAGAATTTAACTATGTTGCCATTCAACTAAACAACCTCAACTGGCGCAACTTTTTAAACCAACCCAACCCCGTAGCAGCAGCATTAATGGCAAAAATGGACTTTGCACCAGAAGAAAGAGTCCGCGTCAAACTAGAATGCCTAAGAATGTTAGTAACACTCCAGTTAAACCCTGCTAAAATGGAACTAATTTCCGGTTTCATTGACACCTACCTCAGATTAAACACCACAGAAGAACAACAACTAGAAACAGAATTAAAACAAGCTAACTTAGTAGAACAGGAACAAATCATGGAAATTGTTACCAGTTGGATGGAAAAAGGTATTGAAAAAGGTATTGAACAAGGAGAACAAAAAATTATCAAAAAACAAATAAAACGGCGTTTTAATAATATTACACCCAGCCTAGAAAACCGGATTAATGAATTATCTGTAGAACAGATAGAGAGTCTAGCAGATGCTATTTTTGATTTCCAATCTGTAGATAATTTAATTAACTGGTTAGATCAACAAAAATAACTTAAAATAACTTAATTGTAGGTTGGGTAGAACAAAGTGAAACCCAACCAATTTAAAATATTTACAGCATATTTCATCTACATGATGTACAGAACAGGCAAGACTTGTACTGAGCGGTTAGTGAGCTTGTACTGAGCGACTTGTACTGAGCGTAGTCGAAGTAAGTCGAAGTGCGGAGTCGAACTATGTCGAAGTGTGCCTGTGCTACAAGAGTTAAGAATATTAGGATTATACTGAAAATATTTACAAAATTTGGTTATACACCAATGCACACAGAAAAAGAATTTGAACACACCATCGAAAGAGAACTACTGCAACACAGTGGCTACCACCAAGGTAACGCCGCAGAATACGACCCAGAAACCGCCCTTTTCCCCACAGAAATCATCAATTTCATCCAAACCACCCAACCTAAACAATGGCAACGCCTAGCCACCAATAAAGACCCCCAAAAAATCCTCATAGATAGCCTCACCAAAGAACTTAAAAGCCGGGGAATGCTAGATGTCCTCCGTAATGGTTTCAAATGCTACGGTAAAACCTTACGAGTCGCCTACTTCCAACCTAACACAGCCATGAACCCCGACACCTTGGCACAGTATCAAAAAAATCGCCTCACCATCACCCGCCAAGTCACAATTAAAACCGGAAAAATCCCTGATATCCTCCTCAGTATCAACGGACTACCCATCGCCACCATCGAACTGAAAAACCCCTTCACCCAGCAAACCTACCTCAACGCCATCCACCAATACAAACAGGATAGAGACCCCAAAGACCCCCTATTTGTCTTTAAACAACGGTGCTTAGTCCACTTTGCCCTAGACACAGAAGAAGTATGGATGACCACCAAACTAGCAGGAGAAAATACTTACTTCCTCCCCTTCAACAAAGGCCATAACCACGGTGCTGGCAACCCACCGGGGGAAAATGGCGAATATCGCACCAGTTACTTTTGGCGAGAAGTATTAGCAAAAGATAGTTTATTAGATATATTAGCCCGATTTTTACACATAAAAATTGAAGAAATCAAAACACCCACAGCCACAGGAATTAACTATCAAAAAAAAGAAACTTTAATTTTCCCCCGCTATCATCAACTTAATGTAGTTCGTCAATTAATTGCACATACCAAAAAACATAAAGCCGGACATAATTATTTAATTCAACATTCCGCAGGTTCAGGAAAATCAAACTCTATTGCATGGTTGGCACATCGGTTAGCCAACCTCCACGATAACCAAGATGAAAAAATCTTTCATACCGTCGTCGTTATCACCGATAGAACCATCTTAGACCAACAATTACAAAACACCATTTATCAATTTGACCATAAAGCCGGAGTGGTGCAAAAAATAGATGAAAACACCCAACAACTAGCCACAGCTTTAAATGATGGTGTACCAATTATTATTTCCACTATTCAAAAATTCCCCTTTATTAATAAAGCCATTCAAACCTTAGCTAAAAAAGGTAAAACTATAGACATCACCACCAAAGATAAACGCTTTGCTATTATAGTAGATGAGGCACATAGTTCCCAAAGTGGAGAAACCGCCAATGAACTGCGGCAAATTCTCAATAAAGATGGCATTGAATCAGCCATTGCTGCCCAAATTTTAGCAGATGAAACAGAAGAAGATTTAACAGACCAAGCCAAACAAGAACTATTAAAAGAACAAATTGCCCGCACCAAACAACCTAACTTGAGTTATTTCGCCTTTACAGCTACACCCAAACAAAAAACCCTGCTGGTATTTGATGAACCAGGAGAAAACGGTCAATCTCCCTTTCATCTTTACACCATGCGGCAAGCAATTGAAGAGGGATATATTAAAGATGTACTAGCCAATTATACCTGCTATGAAAGATATTATGAACTTGTCCGCACCTCAGAAAAAAATCCCGATTTACCCCGTCGCCAAGCAGCCAAAGCCATTGCCAGATTTATCGAATTTCACCCCCATAACATCGCCCAAAAAGTAGAAATTATTATCGAACATTTCCGCAACCATACCCGTCATAAAATAGGCGGTAAAGCTAAAGCAATGGTTGTCACCCGTTCCCGTGAACACGCAGTAAGATATAAACTGGAATTTGATAAATATATTCAAGCCAAAGGCTATAGTGATATTAAATCTTTAGTCGCTTTCTCTGGTTCTATCACCTTAGATGAATTACCAGATGAAACATTTACAGAAGTCAACATGAATGGAGGAATAAAATCTCAAGAAATTGCCGATAAATTTACCAGTGATGCTTACCAAGTATTATTAGTAGCGAATAAATTTCAAACTGGATTTGACCAACCATTATTACATACAATGTTTGTAGATAAAAGGCTAGATGGAGTCCAAGCAGTGCAAACTTTATCTCGCCTCAATCGTACCACTACAGGGAAAGAAGACACCTTTGTACTGGATTTTGTCAACAAACCAGAGGACATTTACCAAGCTTTTAAACCTTACTACGAAGAAACCCCCGTAGGAGAAACAGCAGATCCCCAACAATTAAATGATTTATCCTATCAACTTTATCAATGGCAACTTTTTAGCCTAGATGATGTTAACCAATGGTGTGAAATTTGGTTTCGTCCTAAAACTTCCTTGACTGGCGGTGAACATCAAAAATTAAATAGTTTATTAGATCCAATTGTAGACAAATATCAAGAATTAGCAGAACCAGAACAAGAACAATTTAAAAATCAATTAACCAGCTTTCGTAATTTGTATTTATTCCTAGCGCAAATTATTCCTTATCAAGATTCAGAACTTGAAAAACTTTATGCTTACGGACGATTTTTACTCAAGAAATTACCCAAAAGTAAAAACGCTCCCCAAATTGATTTATCTAGGGATATAGAAATTAAATATTATCGCTTAGAAAAAATCAGTGAAGGCAAAATTGATTTACAAGAAGGGACAGCAGAACCATTAACAGGTGCTACAGCAGTGGGAACTCGTCAACCAGATAGAGAAGTTCCCCTATCCCAGCTTATAGACTCTCTTAATGAACGGTTTGGGACTAATTTTACCCTAGCAGATCAGTTATTTTTTGAACAAATCACCGAAACAGCTATTAGTAAAGATCATATCAAACAAGCAGCCCAAGTCAACAGCAAAGAAAACTTCGCCCCTGTCCTAGAAAAGCATCTGGAAGCGTTGTTTATTGAACGCATGGACGGGAATGAAAAAATCTTTATGGAGGTGATGAATAATGAAGAATTTAAAGCGGTGGTGTTTGATAAGTTATTGGCTAGTATTTATGAGAGTCTTAAAGGTGAGAATTTATGATAGTGCGATCGCCAATTCTGTAGGGTACGTTAATGAAATGTAACTAAAATTTGGATATCTGGTTACTGAGCCTGTCCTGAGCCTGTCCTGAGCCTGTCCTGAGCCTGTCCTGAGCCTGTCCTGAGCGGTGTCGAAGGGCGGTGTCGAAGGGCGGTGTCGAAGGGCGGTGTCGAAGTAAGTCAAAGTACAGGATTTGAGGATTTACAGGATGGGGATTTTTGATTTCTTGGGTTTAGTTATGGGAAGTCAGAAAACCCTTTTTATTAAGTTGGGAGTAGGGGATATAAAGATATAGTAGTCCCTTGGGTCTGTCTTTTCTATCATAACATAAGCTGTGAAGATGTCAAGAACCTTGAAAATTCGTTGGTTGATTTTGGCTTGTTGACATGATTCTCAATAGTTATTGAGAATAAGACAGATTTTATTGATAATAAAAGGTTTGTTGATCTTTTTTTTGTCAGAATCAGGATATCCAGGATTTGAGGATGTACAGGATGGGGTTTTTTGATTTCTGGTGTTGATTTTTTGTCAGAATCAGGATATCCAGGATTTAAGGATGTACAGGATGGGGATTGGTGATTTCTGGTGTTTGGTTATTTAAAAGTATGATAATTTAGGGATTTTGGAACAGTTTAGCAGATTGTAGATTGTGCGATATCTTTCGTAAAAGTAGCGATCGCCAAATCCCAATTATTAAAATTACCAAAAAATCCTGTAAATCCTTAAATCCTGGACATCCTGATTCAGACAAATAAAAATCATTGCATCTCACAAATAACCTCTCAAAGACAATCCTGTAAATCCTTAAATCCTGGACATCCTGATTCAGACAATTTCCCAATCTTCTAATTTTAATTCGGGTATACGTGAAAATTCTCTGGTGTTGTGAGTGACTAAAATTAAATTGTTGGTTAAAGCAATAGCCGCAATTTGTAAATCATAACCACCGATAGGTGTTCCTTGTGCAGTCAGTTGAGCGCGAATGTTTCCGAAAATAGTGGCAGCTTGATCATTAAAAGGTAAAGAAACAAACTGATTGAGAAAATCTTGCTGTAATTTCAAATTACGTTCTGGATAAGCACTACGCATTGCACCATAAAATAGTTCACCTTTGACAACTGAACAAACAGCGATTTCTGAAAGTGGTATGTTCTCAAGTTTTTTCTTTAAATAGAGATTTTTACCTTTGAGATAAACAATACAGGTATTAGTGTCTAGTAAGTAAATCATTAAAATGTTTCTCTCTCTGGTTGTTCTGTTTGTGGATGTCTGATAAATGTTTCATCCTGAATACATCCATAAAAATCACTGATTTTGATTGTGTTTTGAGTTTTATTTTGAACTGTTGCTGTTGTTTCATAGAC
The DNA here is from genome assembly GCF_014299995.1 of Sphaerospermopsis sp. LEGE 00249. NCBI lineage: Bacteria > Bacillati > Cyanobacteriota > Cyanophyceae > Nostocales > Aphanizomenonaceae > Sphaerospermopsis > Sphaerospermopsis sp. LEGE 00249. Next base: position 28,690 of record NZ_JACJUZ010000016.1, read on the forward strand.
AAGAACAATATCTAGTTCTGTTCCTTCTTGTGCTTCGGGTAAATGAATCTGCAATAGTCCATCTTTACCAATGCGCGATCGCACTCTCATACTGTGCATCATTAATTTTTTTCCTATATTCCAATAGTTATGATGTAATTATAAACAATTTTTGGCAATATTTTTATTTTAAAATAGAACAATCTAACAATATTACTCTACTCATTTATATTGACAACTTGTTTTTATTCAAAGCTGCTTCAATTTGAGGATAAGTTTCTTGATCATAGCCTGATTCATCAGCTATCCATTCGTCTACAAGTGCGATAATTTTTTCTAAAGAATTATTATTTTCTGGTTTTAATTCGCTTAAAGATTCTGTTGCAATTGGAATTTCGATACTGTGAGAGTATGATTTAATTTGAATTAAAAAATCTACTTTTGTTTTAACTGCCAGTAGTTCTTCAACAGAAAGAGAGTCTAGGTGCTGAATAACATCAATCATTAATGTTTTAGTCATATTTTATTTCATTGTATAGAAAATAGTATATTTATTATATCACATTTTCAAAGGTTTTGTAAATCATGTGATATCTTTCGTAAAAGTAGCGATCGCCAAATACCAACCATTCCCCAAATCCCAATTATTAAAATTACCAAAAAATCCTGTAAATCCTCAAATCCTGGACATCCTGATTCAGACAAATAAAAATTATGATACTGCACAAATAACCTATCAAAAAAAATCCTGTAAATCCTTAAATCCTGGACATCCTGATTCAGACAAATAAAAATCATTGCATCTCACAAATAACCTCTCAAAGACAATCCTGTAAATCCTTAAATCCTGTACTTCGACTTACTTCGACTGCGCTCAGTACAAGTCGCTCAGTAACCAGACATCCTGATTCAGACAAATAAAAATTATGATACTGCACAAATAACCTATCAAAAAAAATCCTGTAAATCCTTAAATCCTGTACTTCGACTTACTTCGACTGCGCTCAGTACAAGTCGCTCAGTAACCAGACATCCTGATTCAGACAAAATTAACTTCTCTCATTCCCCAAAATATCAAATTATTATCTAAAATTATCTTTTCACCTATTTCGGCAAACTGTTGTTTTAAATAAATTCTCAATAACTCACTATCTCCCCCAGTAATAGCAATTTTACTATCAGGAAACAACGATAACCACTCATCAATAAACTCTTTTATTCCCGCCAATAAAGTGTAAATGATACCACTTTGAATTGCTTGGGGTGTATCCATAGCAAACCGGGGCGGTAAATCTATGATCTCCCTAATTTTTAACAATGGTAATTGTCCGGTTTTTTGTCCTAAACTGGTAAATTGTAAACCCAAACCTGGTAAAATAGCACCACCAATAAGACGCTGATTGGAGTCTGCCCCTGTAAAAGTTAATGCTGTTCCTGCATCAATTACTAACATGGGAAAACCATAGGATTTACCTGCGCCAAATAAAGCCAAAGCGCGATCAATGCCCAATGTGGGATACATTCCCCGGATAGGGACTTGATTTAAGGTGATTAAACGATGATTAGGGTAAGTTTGCCATAGTTGTGTTTGACTGGGAACTACGGAGGCTAAAACGAGAGTGATAGGCAGGTTAGGAGAAAGGAAGATAGAACGAGCATAAGACGGAGGAAGGGGCAAAGTATTCGTTTTTGCTAATTTTTCTAGATCAGACTTTGATAAATGTTGTGTATCCCAGGTAGAGTTGAGAGTGTGATCTATAAATAAAGCCCAATGTAGCCGGGAGTTACCAACCATTAAGGCTAACCAAGGGTTGTTTGTCTGTTGCGGTTGGATATTCTGTTTCACAGTTTGTTTCACAGTTTGTTTCACAGTTTTAATTTTCTTAATTGAATGATAGGTTTTTTAAGAAAAAGTTATATTCAACCCGTGTCACAATATAAGGCAGAGGAATAAATACTCAATAAAAGTTAAGGAGGGGAGTTATGGTATTGCTCACCGATAAAAATCAAGGCCAGGAAGGTACAACCCCAGTAAAACGGCTGACTATACAAACGGTAGAAATTGATCAGGATACCACGGCTATTCGTTCTTTAGACTGGAACCGCGATCGCTTTGATATTGAGTTTGGTTTGCAAAATGGTACAACTTACAACTCCTTTCTGATCCGCGGTGAACAAACTGCCCTGGTTGATACTTCCCATGAAAAGTTCCGTCAGTTATATTTTGATACACTGACTGGTTTAATTAATCCGCAAGATATAGATTACTTAATTATTAGCCACACAGAACCGGATCACAGTGGTTTAGTTAAAGATTTACTACAAAAAGCTCCTGATATTACCGTTGTTGGTTCTAAGGTAGCAATTCAATTTTTAGAAGATTTGGTACATCAGCCTTTTAAACGTCGTATTGTGAAAAATGGCGATCGCCTGGATCTCGGTAATGGCCATGAGTTTGAATTTGTGATTGCTCCTAATTTACACTGGCCTGATACTATTTTCAGTTTTGACCACAAAACCCAAATTCTTTACACCTGTGATGCTTTTGGAATGCATTACTGTACAGATAGCACTTTTGATGATGATTTATCTGCCATTGAAAAAGACTTTCAATATTACTATGAATGCTTGATGGGTCCTAATGCCCGTTCTGTGCTTTCTGCAATGAAGCGCATGGCAGAATTAAAAACCATCAAAATGATCGCCACTGGTCACGGACCCTTACTATATCACAATCTCCAAGAATTAACAGGACGTTACCTCAATTGGAGTCAAAACCAAACCAAAGCAGAAACCACTGTGGGTATATTTTACGTTTCTGAATATGGTTATAGCGATCGCCTAGCTCAAGCTATTACCAACGGTATCGTAAAAACCGGGGTAGCTGTGGAAGTAGTTGATTTATCTGGAACAGTTGATTTACAAGAATTACGGGAACTTGTAGGACGCTGTAAAGGCTTGGTAGTGGGAATGAATCCCGTATCTAGTAATACAAGCATTCAAACAGCATTGAGTACAGTTCTAGGATCTGCAACGGAAAAACAAGCCATTGGTATTTTTGAAACCGGTAGTGGAGATGATGAACCTACCTATCCACTGTTAAATAAATTCCGCGCTGCGGGTTTAACTGTAGCTTTTCCTGTGATTGAGATTCGGGAAACACCCACAGAAAACACCTATAAAAAATGTGAAGAAGCGGGAACAGATTTGGGACAGTTGGTGACAAAAGAAAAAAGCATCAAAGCTATGAAATCTTTAAGTGCTGATTTAGATAAAGCACTAGGAAGAATTAGCGGCGGTTTGTATATCATCACAGCCAAAAAAGGCGATGTTTCCAGCGCCATGTTAGCTTCTTGGGTAAGTCAAGCGAGTTTTAAACCTTTGGGTTTTTCTATTGCAGTAGCTAAGGATCGGGCGATAGAATCATTGATGCAAGTAGGCGATCGCTTTGTTCTCAATGTTTTAGAAGAAGGCAACTATCAAGCATTGATGAAACACTTCTTAAAACGTTTTAGTCCCGGCGCGGATCGTTTTGAAGGTGTCAAAACCCAACCAGCAGAAAATGGTGCGCCTATTTTGGGTGATGCTTTAGCATACATGGAATGTGAAGTAGTTAGCCGGATGGACTGCGGCGATCATTGGGCGGTGTATAGTACGGTTTATGCAGGTAGAGTATCTAAACCTGAATCATTAACAGCAGTACACCATCGGAAGGTTGGTAATCACTATTAATTGGTAATTGGTAATTGGTAATTGGTAATTAAGAAAAATTTGCCATTACTAATTATGAATTAAATTTTATCAATTACTGTGTGGAAAATGCCCACTTTGTAAAAAAATGGGCATTCCACAGTTTATCTGAGAAACCAACTAATTTATAAAAGAACCACTCCAGGCACAGAGGACACAGAGTTTTATTTGAATGTTTTTAAGTGGAAACAAACAATATAAATATGGGAACATCCCAATTTTGAAAAAATAACCGCAGTAACACCAAAAAAACTCCTAAACTCTCTTACCTTTGTGTCCTTTGTGTCCTTTGCGGTTCAATCATATCAGTTCATTGGATCATTTTTACCATTAGTTCAAAAAAGATTTACACATTTGGGATGCTCCCATAAATAGAAGATTTAAAAGCAAGAAACAAGGAGATTAAATTTATGTCAAATACTAAACCCCGTGATGTCCAAATATTGCCTATTGGTACTGATACAACAATCATCAGATCGCGCAGTTGGGCAAGGTTAAGATTTGAAATTGAATATGCTTTAGCTAAGGGAACAACAGCTAATTCTTTTATTATTCAAGGTGATAAAATCGCTTTAATTGATCCACCTGGGGAAACTTTTACGGAAATTTATTTACAGGCTTTACAAAAAAGAATAGATATCAAAAATATTGATTATGTAATTCTTGGTCATGTCAATCCTAACCGGGCAGCAACATTAAAAATATTAACAGAAATTGCGCCTCAAATTACTTTTGTTTGTTCTAACCCAGGGGCGATAAATTTACGTGCAGCTTTAGAAAATGAAGATTTACCGATTGTGGTAATGCGGGGTGATGAAACTTTAGATTTAGGTAAAGGACATCATTTACAATTTATTCCTACTCCTAACCCCCGTTACGCTGATGAACTTTGTACTTTCGATCCACAAACAGAAATCTTATTTTCTGATAAGTTATTTGGGGCGCACATTTGTGGTGATCAAGTATTTGATGAAGGTTGGGAAGTTTTTAACGAAGATCGCCGTTATTATTTCGATTGTATTATGGCTCCCCATGCCAAACAAGTAGAAACAGCTTTGGATAAGTTGGCAGATTTGCCAGTCAGGTTGTATGCTACTGGTCATGGTCCCTTGGTAAGATATGCTTTACAAGAACTTACCCACTCTTACCGAGAATGGATCAAGCAACAAATTAACGCGGAAATGAGTGTAGCTTTGATCTATGCTTCTGCCTATGGAAATACTGCAACTTTAGCTAGTGCGATCGCTCGTGGTATTACTAAAGCAGGTGTTAGCGTAGAATCTATTAACTGCGAATTTGCTGATCCTGAAGAAATTAAAACGGCAATTGAAAAATCAGCCGGTTTTGTAATCGGTTCGCCCACTTTAGGCGGTCATGCACCCACACCCGTACAAACAGCTTTAGGTATTGTTTTATCAACTGCAACTAATAATAAATTAGCTGGTGTCTTTGGTTCTTTTGGTTGGAGTGGGGAAGCAGTTGATTTAATTGAAGGTAAACTGAAAGATGCAGGTTATCGTTTTGGTTTTGAAACCATCCGCGTTAAGTTCAAACCTAATGAAGTCACCTTACAAACCTGTGAGGAAGCAGGTACAGATTTTGCTCAAGCATTAAAACGCGCTGCTAAAAAAGCCGTGGTTGCTAGACAACCTGCAAGTAATGTTGAACAAGCAGTAGGGCGAATTGTCGGATCTTTGTGTGTCGTTACAGCAACTCAAGGTGAAGTGAAAACTGGAATGTTAGCATCTTGGGTTGCACAAGCCAGCTTTAGTCCTCCTGGGTTAACCATTGCAGTTGCTAAAGATCGGGCAATGGAAAACATGACTTACACAGGTAGTAAATTTGTTGTTAATATCTTAGCAGAGGGGCGAGAAATACGTAAACAATTTATGAAGGTTTACGCCCCTGGACAAGATAGATTTGCAGGTTTAGACACCGCAGAAGCTAACAACGGTGGTATAATTTTAAATGGTGCTTTAGCTTACCTAGAATGTACAGTGAAGAACCGGATGGAAGTAGGCGATCATTGGTTAGTTTATGCCACAGTGGATGATGGCAAAGTGTTAAACCAAGATAGTGTGACTGCTGTGCATCATCGGAAATCAGCAAGTTATTATTAAGCACCCCATACATTAACCCCTCTAACATGAAATAGAGGGGTAATTTAGGCTATAAAGAGGCGTTTTCTGCTTCATTAGTAATCAACAACTCCATTCAGAGTCAGAGACTAGTAAGGAGAAAACTTAAACCTATTTCTGGTTGTCCCCAGAATCATTTTCAACAGATATCTGAAGCATTAATTTGAGTTTTTGGTTATTTCAAGTTCTATCCCTAACCAATTACTTAACTCATCAGCTAACCATTTTAATTCATATTCAGACTTGATGATATAGTCACCAACTTTTATTTCCAATTTTTCTACCCCTATCCAAATTACCAACTTTGCGTTGACTAAAGAATTACCAACCTCACTATCTTTTGTCAAATGTTGAGGTATATAAACTAAGTGATTAATGTTTTCTCTCGGTGCAGAGGTATGTTTAATTTTCAGTCCCCAAAGATAAAGACTATGGGATATTTGTTGCTGATTTATGCTAATTTTACATTCAAAAAATGAACTTAATATACCATATATCATAGCTAAACCACTGTAAAAAAAAGGTGATAGTAAGAAAGCTACGAATGTAGCATTTATTATTGTTCTCCAATCAAAAGGATTAGAAATAAAGACCTTAAACGCGCCAACGATAAACAACAAAATCACGGAATTCCAAAATATCATAAATGGAATTCCTAATAAACTAAGAGTTAATGTTAATCCCTTAGCAGGAAGGGTAGTTTCTAAATATTCCTCATTTTTAATTAGTCGAATTTGACTACCTGCTGGTTTAGCAATTGTTGAATTTGTAATATCAGTTTTTTCCGGTGTTTCTAAAGCTTGTAGTGCTGTTTTTGCAGATGTAAACCGCTTTGCTAAATCTGGTTCTATCATATTTTTTAACCAGTTAGTTAAGCCCGGACTCAGATTTGCCACTTGTTCAAATTGAATGCGAAAATCTTTTTGTGGTAAATCTGCCGGTTGAGTACCTGTGATTAAATAAATTAAAGTTGCACCTAAGCTATAAAGGTCAGAAGCGGGAACTGTACGCCCCCCAAATTGTTCTTGTGGCATATAACCATAGCTTCCTACAATGGTTCTAGTACCTGTTTCTGAGGCTAAAACAGTTTGCACAGAACCAAAATCTACTAAATAAACTTTTCCCACACTATTCCCCGATCGCTCTCCTAATAAAATATTGCTAGGCTTAATATCACGGTGGATCACAGGTGGGTGTAACTCATGAAGATAAACCAATATCTCTAAAACTGCTTTAGCTATCTCTTGAACTTCATTTTCTGTGAATTTTCTCCCAGTTTGTAAGTATTGTTCTAGGGTTTTCGCTGGGATGTAAGTTTGTACCAGGGAAAATCCTTGAAAATTAGAGGATTTTACTTCAAAATAATCAAGGTAGGAGGGTATGGATGGATGGGATAAAGATTTTAAGGTTTCCGCCTCCCGTTCAAACAGTTTCAAATCATCCCATTCAAAGTCACTATTAAAAGCAAGTAACTTGACAATTACTAAGTTATTGTTTATGGTGTCACGAGCTAAAAAAGTCCTTCGGGCTGACTTTTTACCTAACTGCTGTTGAACTTGGTAGCGATCGCCCAATATTTCCCTATTCATCAGCATCACCTAGATCACTTAGAAAATTATGTTGTTAAACTTTCTCTATTTTATTCTTGTTGACTGTCAGGATGTTTTAAAAGTTTTCGGTGAATAGTTTTACTAATTGTTACTACTTCCTACTTCTGCTGATGCAGCACTTCCCAGTGTCATCAGGTACAAAAACCCCATCCCCAACCCCCTCCCCGCAACCGATGAGGGCGCTATTATGTACTTTATAACACAGGAATCCGCTGTAATTTTTAAGTTTGAATTTTAACTTTGAATTTTAAACTTTGAATTTTAAACTTTGAATTTTAAACTTTGAATTTTTAATTGCTTATGCCTTCCCAACTTTGGCCTTATGTTACCCCTGGTATTCCCGATGACTTATTTGAGAACTTACCAGGTATACCCCTAACTCAGCGAGAATTAAGATTGTTGTTAATTTCCCAACTACGATTAAAACCAGATTCGGTATTATGGGATATTGGTGCAGGAACAGGTACAATTCCTGTAGAGGTGGGGTTATTGTGTCCCCAAGGAAGAGTTATTGCGGTAGAACGAGATGAAGAAGTGGCTAATTTGATTAAACGTAACTGCCATCGCTTTGAAGTCAAAAATATCAAAGTAATTGAAGGCAGCGCCCCAGAGTGTTTACATGATATACAACCCACCCCTGATCGTGTTTGTATAGCAGGGGCAAAAGCTATCCAGGAAATTTTACAAGCTGTCTGGCTTTATTTGCCTTTATCCGGTCGAGTTGTCGCCACAGCTGCTAATCTAGAAAGTCTGTATGCTATTTCTCAAAGCTTTTCTCAGTTAAGAGCCAGAAATATCGAGGTTGTACAGTCTGCTGTTAACCGCTTAGAAACTCGCGGTTTTTCCCAAACCTTTGTCGCCGCTGATCCGATTTTTATTCTCAGTGGTGAAAAACTAGATTGAATCTATTCGGTTTTCGGTTTTGGATTCAATCCAAAATCCAAAATCTAAAATCTAAAATACTATTATTATGCCTTGGTCAAGAATTATTAGTGGAATTATTGCGATCGCTCTAGCTTTATCTTCAACCTTATTAGGTGGTTGGTACTTTACCATAGCTATGGCGATCGTTGTCTTTTTAGGTCAACAAGAATATTTTAATTTAGTTAGATCCAGAGGTATTGCTCCCGCAGCTAAAACTACTATAGTTGTCAGTTTAATTTTACTGGCTATTTGTACTCTCAATGCCAGTTTAGCGGATGCTATCATGCCCATAGCAGGAACTTTTATTTGTTTTTACCTGCTTTTTCAACCCAAATTTGCTACCATTGCCGATATTTCCGCTTCTATTATGGGGCTGTTTTATGTCGGTTATTTACCGAGTTACTGGGTACGTTTGCGAAATCTCAATAGTACAAATATTATTAGTAATCTTCCCTTTGGTGGCTACTGGCCTGAAAACTGGAATCAAATTTTTACCCCAGAAAATATCACTGGTTTACCCGAAGGTTTAACATTTACAGTTTTAACTTTTTTATGTATTTGGGCTGCTGATATTGGTGCTTATTTTTTTGGTAAGTTTTTCGGTAAAACTCCTTTATCAAATATCAGTCCGAAAAAAACTGTAGAAGGGGCAATTTTTGGTATTAGCGGCAGTCTCATAGTAGCACTAGCCGGTGCTTATTTTCTCCATTTTCCTTACTCTGTGATCTCTGGTTTAACTTTGGGTTTATTGATAGGTGTTGCTAGTCTTTTAGGCGATTTAACTGAATCTATGTTAAAACGAGATGCAGGGGTAAAAGATTCAGGACAATTGATACCCGGTCATGGTGGTATATTAGACCGGACTGATAGTTATATTTTTACCGCCCCTTTAGTTTACTATTTTGTCACACTCATTTTACCTTTGTTAAAGTGATAGTTGATAGTTGACAGTTGATAGTTGATAGGGAAACATCAAATTTATTACCCAGTCACCAGTCACCAGTCACCAGTCACCAGTCACCAGTCACCAGTCACCAGTCACCAGTCACCAATCACCAGTCACCAATCACCACTTATCAATTGTCAATTATCAATTGTCAATTATCTATTATGGGTTGACGTTGATGCGTCCACGACATAAGATTTGGCTAGATTCCAAAGTTAATTCTTGGAGGTCAACGTCTGAACCAAGGTCTAAATTGTATCCAGGATTATTTTCTAAAATTGGTTCTTGATTATACAGAATTTTAATCTGTGTTAATTGTAGTTCTTGACTGTTCAGCAGTTCTAGACCTAAAGAAATTTCTAAAGATATAGGTTCTCTGTCAGTTGCTACAAGTCCATACAGTATTAAATGCTGATTGTCAAGTGTAATTTTCTGCCAACAAATAGGCTTGTATTTTTCCCATGATTCTGGTAATAGTTTAAACAGTACATCATTTAAGCCAGTTGACAATAATTCTGATGAAAGAGATTTATTCAGATCCCCTTCATCTACCACCAGTTCACCAACTACGGGAACTATTTCCAATAATTTAAGGGGTTTACCCCTGACTATGGAACCAATGTTTATCTGTATATTTTCAGCTGAAAGTTGAATGCGTGTAACATGGATACCCTGATAAACTGCATTAGTAGTAAAAATAGATACCACAGGAATACAGCCAGAAAGGAGTTGGCGATCGCTTGCTCCAATCTCTATCTCAATCTGCGATACTTGAGTTAATTGTGTTTTTAGCCATAGCTTAATTGCTGTGGTTAGTGCTTGAGTAATTAACCTTATTTTCTTACTATTGGCGGATGGGGGGTTTTTATCTGTCATTGAACAAGGTTATTGCTTAATATTTGATATTTGCTCAAAAATCACGAGATCTTAAACAGTTCTTAACTGTAATGGTGATTGCTATTAACTGAGAAATGGCAAGATTCACTTTTAGGTATCAACTCCACAAAACTTGGAACAATTAATAATAAGTCTGAATTAACAAAGTATACAAAATTTATACATGGAGGCACGAGTACAAAAAATTATTTCTCAATGGGGTATAGCCTCACGTCGTGAAGCTGAGGAGATGATTAAGCAATCACGAGTGCAGATAAATGGGATTGTGGCACATTTAGGTCAAAAAGTCGATCCCCAACGAGACACTATTTGCATTGATGGTAAACCTATTTCTCACAGCGATCGCCCAGCTTTAATCTATTTGTTACTCAACAAACCCGCTGGAGTAGTTTCTACTTGTGATGATCCCCACGGCAGAACTACAGTTTTGGATCTATTACCCGAAAATTTACACAAGGGTACTGGTATTCACCCAGTGGGGCGTTTAGATGCTGACTCTACCGGAGCATTAATATTAACAAATGATGGAGACTTGACATTTTCGCTAACTCATCCCAGTCATAATATCTCTAAGACATATCATGTTGTGGTTAAAGGACATCCCCCAGAAACAGTTCTGAAGATGTGGCGTGAAGGTGTTGTACTAGAAGGTAGAAAAACACGACCTGCTAAAGTACGCTTGATTGAACGTTTGGCCAACCAAAGCAAATTAGAAATAATTTTACAGGAGGGCAGAAATCGTCAAATTCGCCGTGTAGCTGAACAGTTAGGATATCCTGTGATCCAACTGCATCGCACTGCCATCGGTTCAATTCAACTACAAACACTAAAAGCTGGTTTTCTCGGTGTTGGTGACTATCGTCATCTCACCCCAGAAGAAATTATTTTTTTAAAGAATCAATTCAATAATGGACAACTAACAATGAACAATTGACAATTGCCTCTTCCTAAAAGTCAGAATCTTGAAAAACTGGAATTTTTGGCTTTTTTACCTGGAAATCGGGGATTTTCAACCTTGAATAACACAATTATCAATTGTCAATTGTTAATTATCAATTGATAAAGCGGATACCTATTAATGATTAAGTTGAGTTAAGGAGTGTAATAAAAATTATGAAATGGCCAAGAAAAAAAGATGAGAAACCCAGCAAACCATCAATAGAAGAACAACAGGCGGAAAAATTAGCACAAATGGGCGCTAAACTCGCGGTTTTGCGTCAACAAAAGGGTTTATCTATGGATGAAATTGTGTTAACCACTAGAATTCCTCGCCGACTATTAAACGCAATTGAAGTAGGTGATTTAAGCGATTTACCAGAACCTATTTACACTCAGGGTTTAATCAGGCAATTTGCTGATGCACTGGGGGTGAAGGGGGCAGAATTTGCCAGCCATTTTCCTCTCGGTTCTCAAAAAGTCAGTTTTCAAAGCAATTGGCAACCCCAACCCTTTTTTCAACTGCGTCCTCTTCATCTGTACTTGCTTTACATTGTCGTCATAGTATGCTCTGTAACTAGTTTATCTCAGTTATTGAATCAAACTGCTTTAGAAGCAAACAATAGCCAAAATCAACTAAAGGCGGAGAAAAATGACGATTTAAAGCCTCAGAAACTGCAATCCCAGGATTTAAAGGCAATTCCATTTGATATCAACAGTTCAGAAACTGTAGAAATTGATGTTACCTTGCAGTCCTCATCTTGGGTTCGTATTGTCGCTGATGGTAAAACCGAGTTTGAGGGAGTTCTACCAAAAGGATCTCACCGCAAATGGAAAGCTGCTGAAGAACTGACTGTAAAAACTGACAATGCTGGGGGTGTGTTGATGAGCGTTAATCAGCAACAACCTAAACAAATGGGACAGCCAGGGAAATTTCAGGAAGTCAGGATTGCCGCTAAGGTCAGGTCTTGAAACGTCGTGCGTCAGTAGGGATAGGTTAACCAAGTATTAAATTTATCAGTGGCATACAACACAATATAGAAAACATTGCTGTTATTTGCCAATATCATCTACTACACATAACTAAAAATAGCTATGTTTCCTTGAAACTGCTAATTAGGTTAAACCAACCCCTACTAACCATGAGGTTTTGAGTACGGAATGGAGGTTTCAGCTTTATACTACGCACCCAGAAAAAGTTAATCAGGAAAAGTTAATCATCAACTTATGGGAGCGCGTCCATAAAGATTGGTGAGAATTTTCAAGCGATCGCTTAATTCCTTAGTCAAAACCTCTTGCTGATAACGCCATTCCCAATTACCCTCAGCCGTACTGGGATAATTCATTCTGGCTTGAGTTGCCAATCCCAAAACATCCTGTAAAGGAATAATCGCTTGATTAGCGATGGAACTCAAAGCTAAACGAATTAAATCCCAGTTTATACCATCAGGGCTGATATTTCCCAAATATAACAATAAATTTTGCTTTTCGTAATCATTGGTAGTATTGAACCAGCCCAGAGTCGTGTCATTGTCGTGAGTGCCAGTGTAAACTACTGCATTACGTGGGTAATTAAAAGGTAAAAACGGATTACCAGGATCTGAACCAAAGGCAAATTGTAATACCTTCATCCCCGGAAACTCAAATTGATCTCGTAGTGCTTCCACTTCTTCTGTAATAATCCCCAAATCTTCGGCTAAAATCGGTAATTTGCCCAGTTTTTGTTTAATAACTGCAAAAAATTCTACCCCTGGCGCTTTGATCCATTCTCCATTGATGGCGGTTTCTTCTCCTTGGGGTACAGCCCAATAAGCTTCAAACCCTCGGAAATGGTCAATCCGAATGATATCAACATAATCCAGCATAGCCTCAAAACGTTGCACCCACCATTTAAAGTCCTGCTTTTGCAACTTTTCCCAGTTGTAAACCGGGTTGCCCCATAATTGACCGGTGGCGCTAAAATAATCTGGTGGAACTCCTGCCATTAAAGCCGCTGCACCTGTTTCTTCATCCAAAGCAAAAAATTCAGGATTTGCCCATACATCAGCACTATCATGAGCTACGTAAATGGGGATATCACCAATAATATCTACACCATTTTGATTAGCGTAATTCTTGAGTTCTGACCATTGACGGAAAAACTCATATTGGATGAACTTGTAATAAAATATTTCTTGTGTTAACTCTTGTTCCATCCGTGCCAATGCTGCGGTTTCTCTTTTTGTCAGTTCTAGTTCCCAACTGTACCAACTAGCTCCATTGTGGGCATCTTTGAGCGCCATAAACAAAGCATAGTTATCCAGCCAATAGCCTCTGGTGTTGCAAAAAGTGTGAAAAGCTTTTCTTTGGATAGCGGTGGCGTGATGTTTAAAATTTTCGCAAGCTTTTTTGAGCAGATTGGTTTTAATGGCAATAACTCGCTCAAAATCCACTTTATCAGCCGGAAATGCTGGTAAATTCGCAAAATCTGCTTCAGATAACAATCCCTCATCTACCAGCTTATCTGGACTAATCAGCAGGTGATTTCCCGCCATTGCTGAGTAGCACATATAAGGAGAATTACCATAACCAGTAGGTCCTAAAGGTAAAACTTGCCAATATTGCTGGTAGCTATCTTTGAGAAAATCAATAAAACGATAAGCTTTATCCCCTAAATCCCCAATCCCGAAACGACTGGGGAAACAAGTTGGATGCAGTAAAATTCCGCTTGATCTAGGAAAAGGCATAGTTAATGGTGAATATGAGTAGATTGTTGATGAGGACTTACACAAATGTTACATTTAATTGATTTTTTAGGGACACTAAATTAAAAATATGTTGATTCTTAACAATTTATTTAGTCTAACGTACCGTACTAAAATTTAGCGTATGTTGGACATTTAACTTGCATATTATCTAAAATTGAAACTCTTGTGGGGTGGGCATCCTGCCCGCATTGGTTGTGCAAATTAAAGGTTTATCAGCTTAGTATAATAGTTAATACATAGGGTTTGCTGAATAAACCTAAAACCTTGATATATCAAAGGTTAGAGGCTGATAAACACAGAAATTAGTGCAAGGGTTTTGAAGGGTATACCGGAAAAAGTGTGCATTTTTTGGGATTTCAATGGGATTTCAAGAGATGGCAAAGAAATTTTCCAATCTCCTCCTGACTCCTGACTCCTGACTCCTGACTCCTGACTCCTATGCCCTCACGGAAAGACTTTCTCAGCAACCCCTACATATCAATTCCAGTATAAAATAAACAGGAGAACTGCAAGTAAAAACAAATATTTTTCGTGCAAGCTTGATCAAGCAAAGATCTCTCAATTTAAGTTTCTGTCTAAGCAGTTACAATTTATTCTTTATTGAGGATTCATATATGAGTATTAAAATCGCACAATGGCGACCTGAGTATGAAACAGGCAATGTCATCATTGATGAGCAACATAAAAGCTTATTAAGTACAATTAATGCGCTAAATAATGCTATGTTGGAGGGACAAGGCCAATCCTTAATCAAACAAACTATTCAGAGTTTAAAAGATTACACAACAATTCATTTTAGCACTGAAGAACAATTCATGATAGACCATGAATATCCGGGTTATACAGAACATAGGATGAAGCATGAAGCACTAAAAGCCAGGGTTTTAAGCTTTGAGAGAGAAAATGAGTATGACTTATCCAAGTTAACGAATACAATTTCTCACTTTTTAACTGATTGGTTAATTCATCACATTCAAAATGAAGACGTGAAGATGATTAATTATTGTCTTCAGGGTCATTTGAGCAAGTCCCAATCTCAAGATATCTCATCCTTTGCTTCTAGTAATTCCCAGATAGAGATTGCCCAATGGCGACCTGAGTATGAAACAGGTTATATTCTGATTGATAATCAACATCAAAGTCTGTTTCATGCTATTAATGCCCTCAATAGTGCCATGCTGGCAGGAAGAGGATCTGAATTACTAGAAAAAACCTTAGAGATTCTGAAAATCTACACAACTATTCATTTTGAAACCGAAGAAGAAGTAATGCTAAAAAATGACTATCCTGGCTACACCGAACATAAAGCCAAACATGAACTTCTGAGGGAAAAGGTGACAGTATTTAATCAAAAAATAAATACACAAGATAGCTCCCAAGTTACTATTAGCGTATCCCATTTTTTGACAGATTGGCTGATTCATCACATCCAAAATGAAGACAAAAAAATGAGTGCCTTTCTGAGACAAAAACGGCAAAAAAAAGATGAAATTCAATCCTAAGCATCTCAATAAACGTACTGCTGGGGATGTATAAACCCTAGCCGACATCGTTGAGGCTGGGGTAGTTCATATTAGATGAAGCTACTTAAAAATTGACAATGACTTACAGAAATCCTGCTCCTACCGTTGATATTATTATTGAATTAATTGATCGACCTCATCGCCCGATCATTCTGATTGAAAGACATAATGAACCTTTAGGATGGGCTATTCCCGGAGGGTTTGTAGATTATGGTGAACCTGTGGAAGTGGCAGCACGCAGGGAAGCTGAGGAAGAAATAGGTTTAAAAATAGAGTTAATTGAACAGTTTTTGGTTTATTCTGATCCTAGTCGTGATCCTCGTCAACATACAATTAGTATTGTGTTTTTGGCAACTGCAACGGGTGAACCTGTAGCGGGTGATGATGCTAAGGGTGTGGGTATTTTTGAGCCTTGGTGTGTACCGATTAACTTATGTTTTGACCATGACCGGATTTTGCGGGATTATTTCCGGTATCGGAATTATGGGATTCGTCCCCGGTTCGGATTTGGGAAATGAACCACATATAGGATAATTATTGTAAAATATCATGCTGTGTAAGGATTGAGGATACAGAATACAAGATTCAGAACAAATGAGAGTTTTCGAGTTATTGGTTGTTGAGAAAAAAACTTGATTCTGGAGGTTTCTTGCTACAAACAAATATTCTGACTCCTGACTCCTGTACGGGCGTTCGGGAAGCGTGCTAGAAGCATCAGCATTCGGGCGAACAATTATTAATTTTTCTCCAAAGCTATTTTCCGAATGCTTCGCCCCTACTTCGCCCCTACTTCGCCCCTACGACTCCTGACTTCTTGCCATACTGTTTTATACTCAATTCTCTCCAGCCCTAAATAGGAGTATATATGGAGCCAATTATTGCTATAGTTTTAGCACTCATAGGTTATGCTTTAGGATCTGCAAAACTGGTTAATCAAGGTAATGAAGCTCTAGTTGAACGCTTGGGAAAATACCATCGAAAACTGAAACCAGGACTTAATTTCATTGTTCCCTTTCTTGATCAAATTGTTATGGAAGATACCACCAGGGAACAGATTTTAGATGTTAAGCCCCAGAATGTCATTACTAAAGATGGTATTTACATGGAAATAGATGCAGTCGTTTACTGGCGCATTGTCGAGATGGAAAACAGCTTTTATGCAGTTGATGATTTGCAACAGGCACTTTCAAATTTAGCTACAACTACAGTGCGGGAAGTTATAGCCCAGAAAACTGTAGAGGAAGCTAATATGTCTAGGGCAGATATGGACAAAAGCATATTAGATCAATTAAATCCAATTTCACGGACTTGGGGAGTCGAAATTCTGCGGTTGGATTTTCAGCGAATTACACCCCCTGAAAGTGTACAGAAGTCAATGGAAGAGGAAAGAGCAGCAGAAATTAGAAAACGGGCGGTAATCGCGGCTGCTGAAGGTGAGAGACAAGCAGCTATTAAGAAAGCCGAAGGAACTAAGACTTCAATGGAAATTATTTCTGAAGCTATACGTTCCCATCCCGAAAGCAAAGATATTTTAAGATATCTTGTAGCTCAAGATTATGTACAAGCCAGCCAAAAATTGGGCGAAAGTAATAACGCTAAAATTGTGTTTGTAGATCCGGCTAATTCTACAGATATGTTTCAAGAATTAATTGCTGAATCTGTAACTAAAGAAGATGATGGTAAAACTTCTGGTAATGGAAAAAATTAGAGGCAAAAGGCAAGAGAATTTTAGATTTTAGATTTTAGATTTTAGATTTTAGATTGGATTCATGAAATACAATCCAAAATCCAAAATCCAAAATCCAAAATAGAATCACCAATCACCAATCACCTGTCGATAGATAGCATCAGCAACTAGGGAGACATCACGCATTTCGGCAACATCATGAACTCGGAGGATATCAGCACCATTAAAAATGGCAGCACAACAGGCTGCTGCTGTTCCCCAAACTCTGGCTTTTGGTTCTGGTTGATTTAAAATTTTGCCAATAAAACTTTTGCGGGATGCTCCCACTAAGATGGGACACTTTAGGGTTTTGAATGTTGGCAAACTGCGAATAATTTCTAAATTCTGATCATAATTTTTGGCAAAACCAATACCCGGATCAATAATTATTTTTTCCTGTTGAATACCCGCTGTAATTGCGGCTTTTATTTGTTGGGATAAAAAACTATAAATTTCTCCCATCAAATCTTGATAATCTGTTAATTGTTGCATCGTTTGGGGAGTTCCCCGAATGTGCATTAACATGATTGGTACATCTAATTTGGCTACTGTTGGCAACATTTCTGGATCATAAGTACCACCAGAAATATCATTAACAATATCTGCCCCAGCTTCTACAGCAGCTTGAGCTACTTCTGCTCTAGTTGTGTCTACAGAAATGGGAATAGTAATTTTTGGTCTAATGATTTGCAAAACCGACAGCACCCGATCAAGTTCTTCTGTGAGGGTGATTTGTTCTGCTCCTGGTCTGGTTGATTGACCACCGATATCAATAATATCAGCACCAGCGTCTACCATTGTTTGCGCTTGAGCTAAAGCGGCTGAAGTTGTGTTAAATAGACCACCATCACTAAAACTATCTGGGGTGACATTTAAAATTCCCATTAAATAAGTCCGTTGTCCCCAAGTAAAACAACGTTCTCTAATAATTAATTGATTTGACATACAGGAGTCAGGAGTCAAGAGTCAGGAGGCAGGAGTCAGGAGGCAGGAGGCAGGAGGCATTGGAAAATGAATCAACTTTTGCCTTTTGCCTTTTGCCTTTTGCCTTGGTTATTGATAATTGACAATTCTGGCAAAACTATCAGCTTCTAAACTTGCACCGCCGACGAGAGCGCCGTCAATTTCTGGTTGTACCATGATTTCATCAATATTATTGGGCTTGACTGAGCCACCATATTGAATTGATACGTGAGGATTCGTCAGTTGATCACGAATTAAACCAATGACTCGATTTGCTTCTGTGGCTTCACAGGTGTCACCGGTACCAATCGCCCAAATTGGTTCATAAGCAATAATCAAGTTAGTTTGATCAACATCTACTAAGTCTTTTTCTAACTGGGTGCTAATCAGTTTTTCTGTTTCCCCTGCGTCTCGTTGCTGTTTGGTTTCACCAACACAGAGAATGGGTGTCAGTCCGTATTTTTGGGCTGCTTTGAGGCGCAGATTCACTGTTTCCTCTGTTTCGCCAAAATATTGTCGTCTTTCGCTGTGTCCAATGATGACATAGCGCACACCGATTTCTGTGAGCATGGGAGCAGCAATTTCACCCGTGTAGGCTCCATTTTCTTCCCAGTGAACGTTTTGTGCGCCCAAGTTTACACGGCTACCGTGTAAATATTTGGACATTACACTTAAATCTGTGAAGGGAGGACACAATATTACCTCTCTTTCTGAGGGTGTTTCCTCCAGGTGAGGCAGAAATCCGCTTAGGAAATTTTCTGATTCTGCCTGGGTTTTGAACATTTTCCAGTTGCCGGCAATAACTATTTTTCGCACAGGTGATTTTGTCAAGATGCTAACGCTACTAGATCAATTTTTAACTGTACTACTTTTTCGGACATTCCTTGTCTATCAGGAGAGGAAAGTGCTAGTGTTTCGCCCAAAGGCGTAATAGCTATAAGAGGATGTTTTAAAAGTCCCTGAGAGTGTATCAAATATTTTTTACCCCTCCCTAACCCCTCACAAGGGTAGGTATTTTACATTGTCGTGAGGGCAAGACTTGGAGGACAAGGCAGACAAGGTAGCAAGGGAGAAAATACGTATCAATAATGTACAATTAGTAACAAAAACTGAGGCTCAACAGACCTTGTACTGAGCGAAGCCGAAGTACATTTTTTGTAGAAAATCTTCCTTGTCTACTTTCCCTCCTTGTCTTCCTGGTCCTGCCTTCACAGTTAATATTAAAAACCTACCCCTGTGAGATCCCTAACCCTCCCCTTCAGGGGAGGGAACTGGATTTTCTTGTTTCCCCCCTTGATAATGGGGGATTAAGGGGGGTAAAAATATGATTAAAATCACGGGATACCACTGTTCAAACATCCTCTCACACAAAAATCCTCTAAACTTTCTTCATTACCTGAAAAGCTGAAATATAAGAAATATTAATCCTTCCTCCATAAAGCTGATCAATCTTTTGTTTTAACCCCGTAAATAAACCATCTCTGATTCCAACTTCTAATTTTAAATAAGGTGAAAGCGTACCTAACAATAATAAATAATCATCAACATGATAAGTTACTTCACAGATTACATGACCAGAAACTAAGTTTGTGAATTTTCCTGAATCAATGGCTTTTTCTCCAAAGGATTTAACTATTTTTTCTTGATCTGTTACATCTTCATATCTGGCTGAGTATGGAGCATAAATTTTATAAATTTCATGCAAATTTTGGTATACTTCATAATCAGGTTGGGGTGTCATGTTCCACAACAAAATTAAAGCCCCATCATCTCTTAAAGCAGCAGCGGCTTTTTCATAAGCTGTTTCTGGGTTCATCCAATGAAAAGAAGTCGCTGCTAAAACAGCATGAAATTTTCCTGGTGTTAATTTCCATTCTTCAAATGTCGTCTGTTGAATTTCTACATTGGGATATGCTGCACAGTTTTTTCTGGCAAATTTACAAGCTGCTTGACTGGGATCTAAACAAACCATTGAAAATCCTAATTTCGCAAAAGATACAGTTGCATTTCCAGGACCACATCCTAGTTCCAAAATTTTCCTTTTAGGGGTAAGTTTAGCTATTTTTATAGCTCGGTTAATTATTTCTTTGGGATAACGTGGTCTTACCTTGTCATAAGCTGCTGCTACAGGAGAATACCAGTTTTTTCTCAGTTCTAAGTCTTGGGGATATAAATTTTTGACTTGTGCTAATTCTTTCATGATCTATGTTATAATAATGGCTATTTGAAAAATTAATTAGTCGTGCTAAGTATAGTGCGATTATTTTAAGAGCAATTACACAAATTAAAAATAAATATATTCTATATTCATTATTCATTCAAAAAATGCTGCCTCCCGCAACTACTCTCACTTAGGCTGAACTGAAAACGGCTATTGTTCAAACCAATGACTCGAAAACTCTAATTCATTCTGTATTCTGTATTCTGAATCATTGCCCAAAATCCCAAATCCCAAATCTAAAATCTAAAATCTAAAATCTAAAATCTAAAATCTAAAATCCCATGACATCGACATTACCTCAACCTGAAAACAGTAATACACCCAACTGGGAAGAAGAACTAGATAGCGCCATTTTCACCTTTAAAGATATTCAAGCAGAACTTAACTATACACAAGCAAAAACAGCACTGAGAAATTTAGTCAATAATCTTGATCTTACCACCCAAGAAAAATCTGGACTAGAAGCGGAAATTTCCGACTTAGAAACCATGCTGGGCAAACTAGAAAGTATGGTAGTGCAAATAGCAGCTTTTGGCATGGTAGGAAGGGGTAAATCTTCCCTACTTAATGCTTTGGTAGGCCAGCAGGTATTTGAAACAGGACCTTTACACGGTGTTACCCGTACAGAACAAAAGGTAAATTGGAGTATCAGTGAAGAAGCTATTGGTACATTAAAAGCCACCTTTCCCTCAACTGGACAATCTCAGGTAGAATTAGTTGACACACCGGGTTTAGATGAAGTAGATGGAGAAACCCGCGCTGCGTTAGCTCAACAGGTAGCAAAACAAGCCGATTTAATTCTGTTTGTGATTTCTGGTGATCTGACCAAAATTGAACAGATGGCGCTTTCTCAGTTGCGAGAAGTGGGTAAACCGATGATTTTGGTGTTTAACAAAGTAGATCAATATCCAGAAACAGACCGGATCGCTATTTACGAAAAAATCCGCGATGATAGAGTACGAGAGTTGCTATCACCTGATGAAATAGTCATGTCTGCGGCTTCACCTTTAGTTAAAACTGCCGTAGTTCGTGCTGATGGTAGTAGAGGTATACAGTTACGTCAAGGTCAAGCACAAGTAGATCAACTAAAACTCAAGATTTTAGAGATTTTGCAACGGGAAGGTAAAGCGTTAGTTGCGCTCAACACCATGCTTTATGCTGACACAGTAAATGAGCAAGTTATCCAGCGAAAATTAGAAATTCGGGAACAGAACGCTAATGATTTAATTTGGAAAGCGGTGATGACTAAAGCATTAGCGATCGCCCTTAATCCCGTGACTGTAGTTGATATCCTCAGCAGTATCGTTATTGATATTTCTTTGATTTTAGGTTTATCTAAACTCTATGGCATCCAAATGACAGAAAAGGGAGCGGTACAACTACTGCAAAAAATCGCCCTGAGTATGGGCGGAATAGGCGCTAGTGAACTACTAGCAAATTTAGGTTTAAGTGGTTTAAAAACCTTACTGGGTATCTCTACATCAGCCACAGCGGGAGTTGCCCTTGGACCTTATTTATCCGTAGCTGTAACTCAAGCAGGTGTAGCGGGAGTATCATCCTATGGTATTGGCCAAGTCACCAAAGCGTATTTAGCCAATGGCGCAACCTGGGGACCCGAAGGACCAAAAGCAGTAGTCAGTAAAATTTTATCCAGCTTGGATGAAACATCAATTTTAAACCGCATTAAAGATGAGTTATTGATAAAAATTAGAAGAAAGTGAAAGTTTTCAGGACTCAGGAGTCGTAGGGGCGAAGCATTCGGGCGACTAATTACAGCACTTTCTGGTGTTATGAGGTACACCACGGGCGGGCAAGATGCCCACCCCACAAGAGTTTTATTATTAAAATTTGTACCTCATAGCAATGGAATCTGCTGTATCAATTGTATGAAAAGGTTATTTTCCGAATGCTAATGCTTCCAGCACGCTTCGCGAACGCCCGTACAAGAGTCAGGAGGAAAGACAAATAACCCAATTACCAATTACCCATTACCAATTACCCATTACCCATTACCAATTACCAATTACCCATTACCAATTACCAATTACCAATTACCAATTACCAATTACCAATTACCAATTACCAATTACCAATTACCAATTACCAATTACCAATTACCAATTACCAATTACCAATTACCTAATTATGATGAAATTTATAGGTATTGATTTAGGCTGGCAATCTCAACCAAGTGGTTTATGTTGTTTAGAATTAAAAGATGAAAAACTGCAACTTTTGGATTTAGATCGCCAGGAAGCCATTGCAGATATATTAACTTGGATTGATCAGATCATCAAACCAGAAGAACCAGCCATAATTGCTGTAGATGCACCCACATTAATACCAAATTCTACAGGTAGTCGCTTACCAGATAAACTCAGTCATAAATACTTTGGTAAATATCATGCGGGATGCTACCCAGCAAATCAAAACCTAGCTTTTGCAGAACGCACAATTAACTTTGGTTTAGAATTAGAATCACGGGGATTTATGCACGCGCCTAAAATTGAACCTCAAAAATTAGGGAGATATCAAATAGAAGTATTTCCCCATCCAGCAATAGTTAATTTATTTAGATTAGAAAAAATCTTAAAATATAAAAAAGGAAAAATCCACGAACGCCGATTAGAACTGCTCAAGTTATATAATTACATTCTTGAGATTCTTCCTGTTATTTCTCCTCCTTTATCTTCTCCATGTATCTGTAGTTCCTTTCCTTCAGAAATACCCAACACAGGAAAACAACTCAAAGAAACCGAAGATAAATTAGATAGTTTAATTTGTGCTTATGTTAGTGCTTATTGGTGGTTTTGGGGAACAGAAAAAAACCTAGTCTTAGGAGATGAAAGTACAGGTTATATAGTTGTACCTGAGAGAATTTGTAGTCAGGAGTCAGGAGTCAGGAGTCAGGAGTCAGGAGTCAGGAGATCAAGGAGTCAGGAGATCAAGGAGTCAGGAGTCAGGAGGAAGAATTAGAATTAGCTATTGTTTATCTAGGGAGAAAAGTGGTCAGTATTCCACAACTCAAGAAATATTAATATTGCCGATTCTTCCCCATATGCACAACTTAGCAGTTGTTGAATTAGCTGATAATATGCCTGTAGACGCTGTTCATTCATATATTAAAGCTGGGTTAGGGTAGCATTTAGATGATGCTTCAATAGCATTTTCCCCCATTTCGGATCATTTTATGCTGTAAATCCTCAAATCCTGGAAATCCTGATTCAGACAATCACATCCTGTAAATCCTCAAATCCTGGAAATCCTGATTCTAACAATAACATCCTGGAAATCCTTAAATCCTAAACATCCTGATGCTGACAAAAAATCACAAAAGACCAAAAAAAAGATAAAATCTATAAAGTAGAAACTGTTTACGGTTATATAAACCTAACAGGAGAAAAAAGAATGACATCAACACCCTATGAAACTGACTATAACCAATGGATACAAGAAACATTACAAAAACTGCGAGAACGAAATTTTAATGATATAGATTGGGAAAATTTAATAGAAGAGATAGAAAGCATGGGTAAAAATGATAAACGTGCATTGATTAGTCTTTTAACCCGGCTTTTAGAACATCTTTTAAAATTAGCCTATTGGGAATCGGAAAAACCAAGATCAGGTAATCACTGGGCTGCGGAAATTGTTAACTTTCGTTCCCAAATTCAAACAAGATTAGAAGATAGCCCCAGCCTCAAACCTCAACTTATTACTATGTATGCAAAAGCCTATCCTGTCGCTATAAAATCTGTCTCTAAACTATTTACACTTCCCCCAGAAGCAGAAATTACTCTCTCCCAAGCTTTAGATGAAGATTGGTTTCCCAAGCAATAAAACTAATAAATGGCGATGTTAGATATTTGTAGATCCCCCCAACCTCACAGGGGTGGGTTTTTAATATTATCTGTTAACGCAGGATCTGGAAGACACGGAGGGAAAGTAGACAAGGAAGATTTGATACGCACAATTTTCATGTCTTTAAACCACAGTAAGGGCGAAGCATTCGGATGATAGTCTTAGGTAAAAACCGATAATTAGGGTTTGCTGAATAAACCTAAAACCTTGATATATTAAAGGTTAGAGGCTGATAAACACAGAAATTAGTGCAAGGGTTTTGAAGGGTATACCGGAAAAAGTGTGCATTTTTTGGGATTTCAAGAGATGGCAAAGAAATTTTCAAATCTCCTCCTGACTCCTGACTCCTGACTCCTGACTCCTGACTCCTGACTCCTATGCCCTCACGGAAAGACTTTCTCAGCAACCCCTAATTAATTGTCCGAATGCTGATGCTTCCAGCACGCTTCGCGAACGCCCCTACATTGTTTGTTGACGCGAAACCTAAATTAAAATGTGGTTTATTTACCTGAAAATAGCTGTAAATCCTGGATATCCTGATTCAGACAAAATTAGGTGACAGGTGACAGTAAGAAAGGAATAGGCAATAGGGAGAAAAATTTGAGATTTTAGATTTTAGACTTTAGAAAAATAATCCAAAATCCAAAATCCAAAATCCAAAATCCAAAATTACCCTATTCCGCCCAAGCGATTAACCTGGGTTCATAAGCATTTGAAAGGTATTGGTTTTGTGGTAACACCCGCAAAGACAAACCTTGCAAACCAGAAGAGGTATAAGTGATATCAGCAATATAGACACTTAAACCTTGGTCATCTTGTCCTTGGTAATCCATAACTACAGGAACAGCATTGACAATATTGCCGTTAGCGTCAATAGCACCTTGGTATAATTCTACCTGCACATCTTCATTTGTTAAAGTTGCTAAATCAACCTTAGCTTTTACAGCCACAGTTTGATTAACTTCAATTTCTGAAGCTGCTCCGACATCAATATCTTTGATTTTGATGTTAAACCAATGTTCACCAAGTTTTGCTTTCCAAGCTGCTAATTCTTTCGCTGGGGCATAATTATTAGCCGTGAGGGTATGATAGCGATCGCTGGCAGGAAAATAAGCTCTTAATGCATATTCTCGCACCATCCGCGCTGTATTAAAGAACGGACAATTTAACCGAATAGCATCTTTCATTTTTGCTACCCAAGCACGGGGTAAACCATCCCCATCACGGTGATCATAGAATAAGGGTACAACTTCTTTTTCTAACAACTCATAAAGAGCATTAGCTTCTATTTCATCTTGATAGTTGGGATCTTCGTAATTTTCCCCATGTCCGATCGCCCAACCAGTACGTACATAATCAGCTTCATCCCACCAACCATCAAGTACACTTAAATTAGGTAGTCCGTTCATTGCTGCTTTCATGCCGCTAGTACCAGAAGCTTCACGGGGGCGACGTGGTGTATTTAACCACACATCACAACCAGCTACCATCAACCGAGCAATGTGAATATCGTAGTTTGGAACAAACACCACTTGTTTTTCCAGATGGTTTTCGCGGATAAAGTGATTGATATCGCGGATCAGTTCTTTCCCCGGAATATCTTTAGGATGTGCTTTACCAGCAATGACAAACTGTACCTTGCGGTGTTTATGTCCTGATAAAATCTTCTTGATCCTTTCTAAATCACGCATCCAGAGCGTAGCGCGTTTATAGGTAGCAAAACGACGAGCAAAACCAATGGTTAAGACATTGGGATCAAGGACTTCTTGAGCTTGGGCAATATCAGAAGCTGAAGCACCGCGATCGCGTAAATGCTTAACCAAATGATCCCGCACATACAAAATCATATCCAGGCGGCAGCGTTCATGATTACGCCATAACTCCTCATCTGGGATCGCGTCCATCCGTTCCCATAACTGATTATCTGGTGGTACTGATGACCAGTTTGGACCAAGATAGCGATCGTACAACTCCTGAGTTGATTTAGCCACACAACTGCGAGCGTGAACACCATTAGTAATAGCAGTGATTGGCACTTCATCAACGGGGACTTTCTTCCATAAACCTTGGAACATTTGCCGAGATACCACACCGTGCAACTGTGCCACACCATTGGAAAATGTCGCCATTTTCAAAGCTAACACCGCCATACTAAAAGGCGCGGATAAATCACCAGTATTTTCCCGTCCCAAACCTAAAAACTGTTCTTTGGGCAAACCAAAGATATCTGCATAATATCCCAGATAATACAAAACTTTATCGGGAGCAAACAAATCAATACCAGCGGGTACAGGGGTATGGGTAGTAAAGATATTACTGGAAGCTACCACTTGTCTAGCTTGAGAATAACTCAAACCGTCTTCCTGGATTAACATCCGAATGCGTTCTAAAGCTGAGAAAGCCGCATGACCTTCATTCTTATGGTAAGCTGTCACCTTGTAACCCAAGGCTTTTAACATCCGCACACCACCGATCCCCAGCATCATTTCCTGGTGGATACGCATATCAATGTCACCACCATATAACTGATCGGTGATGTCATGATCATAAGCTTTGTTAGGTTCAATATTGGTATCCAGCATATACAGGGGAACTGTTCCCACCTGCACACGCCATACCCTAGCGTATACCTTGCGTCCTGGATAATCTACCTCAATCCTTAGCTCTGAGCCATCGGGATTGCGTTCTAAGTGCAAAGGCATATTATAAAAATCGTTGATGGGGTAGCGTTCTTGTTGCCAACCATCAGCATTCAGATATTGGGCAAAATAACCTTGTTGGTAGAGTAAACCCACACCAACCAAAGGTAATCCCAAATCACTAGCAGATTTGAGGTGATCTCCCGCCAAAACACCCAAACCGCCAGAATAGATCGGCAAACAATCTACCAGTCCAAACTCAGCGGAAAAGTAAGCGTAACATTCCTTTTGGGTTGATCCGCGTTGTTTGTTATACCAAGTGCGCTCTTGTAAATAATCTTCTAGTTGTCGAGCAGCACGATCCATTTGTGCTAGGAAACCTTCATCTTCGACAACTTCCAATAATCGCCCTTGACTGATAGTACCTAGCATCAAAACTGGGTTATGTCGGCTTGATTCCCACAAATCTGGGTCTAATCGACGAAATAAGTCTTTGCTCTCAACATTCCAATCAAAATGTAGATTGTATGCTAGTTTTCGCAGTGGTTCTAGTCGCTGCGGTAGTGAAGGAGAAACGTTAAATGTGCGAATTGGCTGCATAGTATGGCAAAAGTTCTAATTCTGTTATGGTTATTGTTTACTGTTATTGTTTACTGTTTTTACTGGGTGTTGCCAATTCTTTATACTATGTTTGTGAATTTCTGATGACTTTGTTAAGCATTAAGAATTATTGTCTTATACTTTGCTAGAGTTTACACCAAACAACGTTCTTGGTCTATAGGTTTCCATTCCTGAATTTCCTATTGGCATCAAATTCAGTTTCTCATTGTTACTTGTATAGCATCAGGCAAGAGGCAACAGGCAAACGGCAGTAGTGAAACCCTGAATATTATTAGGTTTCAATGATCAATCACCGATTTTGGCAACAAAAATTATAGTTATCATTAAATTTACTAACACTTTAGCCCAAAAATACTAACCACCACATCAACCAACCGGATAATTTTTAATTATTTCTTAATATTTTTAGCAGTTTAGCAGTAAAGTAATCTACCACAAAAATTTGTAAAAAAAATTTGTAATTTGTGTAATTTATGGTTTATTTGCACATAAATCCCTAAAATTTGTCTAATTCAACAGAGAATAAACAAATTTTCTCCACCAAATTCTTCCCAAGAGTGAACAACTGCGACTACACCCAGCTTTGTAAAATGAATATTTTATTAATATTTTATTAATATTTTATTAATATTTATTAATATTTTATTAATATTCTGCTCAGGAAAAAATGAATCAGGTGATCATTGATATACTTATGTACCGATAGAAGGCTGATCTTGGGGATTATGTGGCATAGTTAAGGCTATTGCAGCCGCAAAAGCCATTTCAGCAGCTATTTTATAAGCCAGTTTGATGTTTGGAGAAGCATTCTTATCTTTGGAAGCTATGTCAGAGTAATTTTTTTTACGAAGTGACTCTTGGTTAACTGCACCCGCCACAATAGAACGTTGTAAAATAATTAACGCATCTAGGTCTTCTGAGTCATAATTTGTTTGCAGAAGTTTATGGATCTGATGTTTTGCTGTAGCACTCAAATAGCCAGTAGTTAAAGCTTGCTGCACAATTTCTTTAATTGTAATCATGATTTAACCGTAGGTGTTACTTAAAAGGGATATTCTACTCTGTAAGTGGATTTTTGTCCTGTGCATGGTGCAAAAAAGTGATTTAGGGAAGGTAACAGGGAAAAGAAAACGGGTAAGAAGCAATCAAGGTGTACCTTGCGATCGCCAAAATCAAATAAAAGTCCTATATCAGCAGTCAGCCTTGGAGAAATCCTAGTTGATGATCAATTAATAGTAGTGAGTAAGACTACAGAAAGCCAGCTATCAAACATAAAATCTGAGTCATAAAATACTATTTATAGCAGTATAAAAATGTGCAATATCACAATTTTTACAGATACAAATCATAGAGAATAAACGGATTTTTTGTTTAAAGTTGTTCATTAAAAATAAATTATGTTATTGTGAAGATCAATTGTCATTCAAAATCGCTAATGTTATTGAAAGCGTGATTTCCCTAGCCTATAAGTCCTTTGTGTGCAGCATGATTAGAGCATCATACTCTACAAATTTATTACCAGAAAGCCGTCACAGCAATCGGGGAAGTGCTTACTTGTTTGCACCGATGGTCAACTTCAATATCATGGCAGACGTGGGAGATACTCCACCATAAACTTTTATAAAAAAATACTAATTTATTGTCTTTATTGTCAAAATTCAGGATTCAGAAAAATTTTACAATTCAGAATTAAAAGATTCAAGATTTTGTCAAACATTTCCAGCATCATCCTTGAAGTCCTGTGTATTCTGTATGCTGTATTCTGTATTCTGTATTCTGTATCCTGAATCATTACAATAATTGCTCATTCAAAAAAAGTAAGTATTCAGCTATCAGCAATCAGCAGTCAGCTAAAACTGCTTTTCAGACTAATTTTACAGAATTTTTAGAGCAGACTGATACCAAAATCAATTGCTAATTCTTCGCTAAAAATGCTCATAAATTCCAGATCATAACTGATTACTGATTACTGATTACTAAATACTCGGAATAAAAATTACATTGTCTGTTAAGCAACAAGACAATATTTTCCTGTCACACAAAACTTATGTGAGATATTTGTAGCCATGATTAACCAACTATATTCTGACAAATTACAGCGACTACCAGAACTTTTATTAACCACCTTATTAGGTGATATTCCGGCAATTTTTTGGGGACCACAACTGAGAAGATTAGTATATCGCCGTCTTTTTGCAGCTATGGGTGATGGCGTGTATATTCAGCATGGTGTAGAATTTCTCTCTACCACCTCTATTGAAATTGGTAATGGAGTACACATCTTTAAAAATGTGCGTTTAGATGCCAAAGGACACCCAAACAATAAAATTTATTTAGGAAATGGAGTAGCAATTGAGCGTAACGTAGATATAGGCTGTTTGGAAAATACTTGTATACACATAGAGGAAGATACATTCATTGGACAAAATGTCTGTATTGCTGGACCTGGAAATATTAGGATTGGTAAGCAATGTATGATCGCATCTCAATCTGGTATATATGCAAATAATCACAATTTTACAGATACATTATTGCCAATGCAAAAACAGGGCGTTACCCGTCAGGGAATTGTGATTGAGGATGATTGTTGGCTAGGACATGGAGTTACTGTATTAGATGGTGTAACTATTGGCAAAGGTAGCGTAATTGGTGCAGGAGCAGTGGTAACTAAAGATATTCCTCCCTATTCCGTCGCTGTTGGTATACCTGCAAAAGTGATTAAAAGCCGGACAGCTAAAGAAATGGTGCAGTATTCTTAATTAGGGTTTGCTGAGAAAGTCTTTTCATGAGGGAATAGGAGTCAGGAGTCAGTAGGGGCAAACCCCCCGTGGTTGCCCCAGGACTCAGGAGGAGGTTTGAAAATTTCTTTGCTATCTCTCGAAATCCCAAAAAATGCACACTTTTTCAGGTATACCCTACTGAGCGCGGTCGAAGTGTCGAACCACTGCCTCCTGAACTCCTGCCCTCCAAAAAAGAACCAAATGTGAGTAAGATAGAGATTGCTGAAAAGTTTTTTGTCTTACCCCTGGGAGATAATTCTATGGTGACTTTAAAAATCGCTGTTTATATTGTTGTTGCCTTCTTCGTAGGAATTTTTGTGTTTGGATTTTTGTCAAATGACCCTGCTCGCAACCCTGGCCGTCGGGATTTAGAATAGGAAGACAACAAATCATCTGTTATTAACTGCAACTGCTGGAAGGTGGAAGACACTCAATGCCTAAACACTGGCACAAATCTGGAAAATGATACTGTGTCGTCCTTTTGGCGGCTTGCTACAAGTCAGCAGAAGGCAAAAGTCGGAAGGCCAAGTGTAAATCATCCTTCCGGCTAAATATTTGGTTTTTCATATCTGGCTTGTTGTTAGCTCGATTTTCCACAAGATATGCTTCATCCAGTTTTGCCACCTGACTCACCTCCTGTTCAAGAATACATCCAACCTGGCCATCTTCTCGCTTCTGCTTCTGTGGTAGAAGAGCAAACTGGGACGCAGCAACTTGCGACTTCAGGAAATATCGAGACTGCTAATGGTCTGGTGACTCCCACACAAACTAATCAAGATAATGCAGTAATTAGCAGAAGCTTATCCTCAAATCCTGTTCCAGAAACTGTACCGCCAAAATTTTCCCCTCTGACTGTTTCTAGAAGTGCGGGGCTTTTGGGAAAATCTTTGACAGTTGGTACTTCCCAAGTGGGAAATGCGAATGCTGACAAGACACCGGGGGCTACATTTCCACAAATTTCTCGTGAAGTTACCAATACAAACAATATATGGTTGGCTGAGTCACCAGTTATGATCAAAACTTCAGCCCCAGTAAAACACCCAGTAAAACACCCAGTAAAACATAAAAGCCAACATCAAAATCCTGTAAATATATACAAATCAGGGGAGAAGATTAATATTTCTGCCTCTACAAAGACGGGAGAAAATACGTCCAGTTCTCTCCTAGTACAAAATATTATTGAGTTTAAGCCACGTAATTCAAATAACCAACCATCAACTTCTACTACTGTAGAATTTCCCCCGCCAAATCAACCTGCTGGGAATACGCCACAAGTAAGACAACGAGTTATAGAAGTAATTGCAGACCGCCAAGAGTATGATGAGCAAAGACGAATAGTTACGGCAGCAGGTAATGTGGTGGTTAGGTTTGATGGGGCAGTGGTAGATGCCGATCGCCTACAAGTAAATTTGGATAATTCAATTGCTGTGGGGGAAGGTAATGTTGCTTTAACTAGGGGTAATCAGGTATTACGGGGAGAACGCTTTACTTATAATTTTGTTCAGGATAGCGGGAATCTGGAAAATGGTAGCGGCGAAATTTACATCCCCACAACTCAAACTGATTTTGCTTTTTCTCCCTCCCCAACTACAGATATTACCGCAGGTGGTGTACCTAGTCGTCCACCTAGTGACCGGATTCGTGCTAATCAACCTGTTACTGGTGTCAGCAGTCCCGGTGGTATTGATGTGAATTTTGCAGGTCAAGCGGATGCCAGAAATATTCCCGTAGCCAAGTCAGGTGGTATGGTCAAAAGGTTGCGTTTTGAAGCTCAACGCATTGATTTTTATCCCCGTGGTTGGCAAGCTGAGGATGTGCGGATTACCAATGATCCTTTTTCACCCCCAGAATTAGAGTTACGAGCTTCTAAAGTGACTTTGACGCGAGAATCACCTTTGGTAGATCGGGTAACTACTCAGCGTCAACGTTTAGTTTTTGACCAGAATTTTGTCTTACCTATCCCCATTGATAACCAAAAAATTGACCGTCGAGAAAGGGATATTAATCCTTTTATTGTTTCTCCTGGTTATGATAATGGTAAACGGGGCGGTTTGTATGTAGAACGGAATTTCTTAGCGATTAATAATGATCAAACTCGTTGGTTGATTACACCTCAATTGTTTGTACAGAAAGCTATTCAAGATAATAGTAATATTCCTGGTTTGTTGGGTGTGAAAACTAAGCTAAATACTGTGTTAAATGCAAAAACTAAGGTGGAAGGAGTAGGAGAATTAACAAGTCTGGATGTGAATAAATTAGAGGATAATTTGCAGGGGAGTTTACGGTTACGTCAGAGTTGGGGTGAGGTAAATCCTCATATATTGAATTTAGAATATAGCTACCGCGATCGCCTTTACAATGGTACTCTCGGTTTCCAAACTGTGCAGAGTAGTTTGGGTGGTGTAATCACTTCTCCGATTATTCCTCTGGGAAAAAGTGGGATTAATCTTAGCTATCAAGGAGGCGCTCAGTATATTAATTCTAATACAGATCGTGCCGATTTACTAGAGCCACAGCGGAAAAATAACCGTGTTTCTTTAGGTCGCTTACAAGGTAGTGTATCTCTAAATACTGGTTTTTTCTTATGGCAGGGAAAACCATTACCAGCTACTGCTAAGGAAGGATTAAAATATACATCTAATCCTGTAGTACCTTACTTGCAGGCGATCGCAGGTGTGACGGGTACAACAAGCTATTATACCAGTGGCGATAATCAAAGTACCTTAATTGGTACTGTGGGTTTAGTTGGCCAGATAGGTCATTTTTCTCGCCCATTTTTTGATTATACTGCCTTTAATGTGAGTTATTCCCAAGGTTTCAACAGTGGTTTATCACCATTTTTGTTTGATCGTTCTGTTGATAACAAAGTGTTGAGTGCGGGTATTTCACAGCAAATTTATGGACCGTTTCGTTTAGGCTTTCAAACATCAATCAACCTAGATACAGGTAAAGAAAGTAGTACAGATTATATTCTGGAATATAACCGCCGCACCTATGGCATCACCTTGCGTTATAATCCAGTTTTAGAATTAGGTGGTTTTAGTATTCGTATTAGTGATTTTAACTGGAAAGGTGGTACTGATCCATTTTCTTCAGATGAAGTGAAACCTGTGGTGGGTGGAGTGCGACAAGATAATTAGGCTGTTAATCTGATTGATAATGATATTAAATCAAATCAACCACCAAGTGCAGGATTCCAATTTTTTGGGCTTGTGAAAATTGATGGTAAAACAGAAGTTTTAATGCTACACTAAAAAACCACGCTCGCAGGGGGGTATATGACCTCTACCACAAATCTTCCCACATCTGGAATTAGTCTTCCAGATCATACTCAATTACCAGAGTCTGATGGTACATTTGTGAAAAATTTTCAGGAACATCCTCAAAGCATTCTATTAACAGAATCTATTAAACCAGTATTGCAGAAAATCCATCCTGACGGACAATATTGTATAGGTCAAGATAGCGGCATTTACTGGCGTATGACCGATCCTCCAGAACGGGGTGCAGAAGCACCAGATTGGTTTTATGTGCCTAATGTACCTCCTAGTTTGAATGGTCAAATGCGCCGTTCTTATGTCCTGTGGCAAGAGTATATTTCACCATTAATTGTTCTAGAATTTGTTTCTGGGAATGGCGATGAAGAACGGGATCAAACACCGTGGAAAGGAAAATTTTGGATTTATGAACAGGTGATACATCCAGCTTTTTATGGTATTTATGAAGTGAATAAAGCCAGTGTGGAAGTTTATCATTTAATTGAAAATAAATACCAATTATTACCAGCAAATGAACGGGGACATTATCCTATTCCAGCTTTAGGAGTTGAGTTAGGAATTTGGCAAGGTGAATATCAAAATGTAGATTTACCTTGGTTACGTTGGTGGGATGTAGATGGTAATTTGTTGTTAAGTGGAGAAGAACGAGCTGAACAGGAATATCAAAGAGCGGAACAGGAACGCCTAAAAAATGAGCGTTTAATTGCCCAATTGCGTACTTTAGGTGTTGAACCGGAAGTTTAATAAAATTCAGATCCCCAATTGTTTAATTATGTTTAATAAGTCGGGGATCTAATTTTTTGCAATCCAAAATCTAAAATCTAAAATCCAAAATTGCCTTACCTTGGTTTTCCCAAAGTAGTTATATATAAAACTGCTTCATCAGCGGGAATACCCAAAACATCATTTACCTGATCATCAAAGAAACCACCGATACCACTAACTCCTAAATTCAAGCGAATCGCTGCTAGATTAAGCCTTTGTCCTAAATGACCGGCATCGAGATGTAAATAACGGTAAACGCGATCGCCATATTGTCCTATAGCTGTTTTTAAATCAGCAGTATGAAATATTACCGCTGCTGCATCTCGTCCTAATTCCTGTCCTAAACAAAGAAAATGCAACTCACGACGAAAATTCTTAAAGCGAATTTGTCTTAATTCTTGGGCTTTTGGTGCATAATAATAACAGCCAGATTCTAGTCCCTTAACACCAGAAACAGCAATAAATGTTTCAATTAAATTCAGGTCGAAATAATCAGGAGCAGTATCTAAATTTTGATCCAGATAATTTTGTGGTTGATAGGTAAAATCGAGTAAAGCTTTCAGTTCATCAAAAGTTAATTTTTCACCACTATAAGAGCGAGTAGAACGACGTTTATAGATAGTATTTTCTAAATCTACAAAATTTTTACCCCAGTCAATTGATGTGGTGACAGTAGAAAGTTTGTCACAAAAAGGAAAATTATATTTATCATCTAAAGTTTTTTCTGGTTTGGTGGTGGCTACATTTTTTTTACTGTTTTCATCAGATTTAATTTGGGTGTGAACATGAAAATATTTTAAGAGTTGTCCATCAGGAATGGAAGGATAATTAGTTTCTGTTAATGAAGGTAAGGCGGTTTTTCCTAAAGGCAAATTTTGTTTAATATCTAATAAATCTGCCAATGCCATCACTACAGTTGCACCTTCTTGTTCTGGATCAATATAAAGTAGATCATTGATAGCTTCATCTGCAAAACCACCAATTAAATGAGGACGATAATCAGTAATTGATCCTGCCAATTCAATGTTACCTAAAAGATGTCCAGTATCGAGAAAAATGCGGCGATAAGCTCGATCTTCATAACGCCATGCAGAACGATAAAAAACCGCAGTAGTAATAATAGCAAGTTGGGTATTTTCTAAACTAGGATGCCAAAAACAAGCTGCTTGTAAAGCTGTCCAAACATCATTTTCCCAAAATTGTTTTAAAGAATGAGTACGACATTGATAGTTATAAAGTCCAGCGGGTAATAAAGGTGTACCACGGGAAACTAAATATACTTCAGCCGGGTATAAACCTCCTGCACTGGGAGCAGAGCGAAAATAAACTGCACTACCCATAGAAGGCATTTTCGCAGTCAGTCCATAACTGTGAAATAGCAGTTGCGAAAGTCTCCGCCACCATCTAGCATCAGGATTATGGTTAAAAGCCTCTGGTGCTTCTTGCAAATAGGGTTTAAGGTCAAAATCAGCGCCAATTTTGTATTCTTTAAATGGTACTGGTTGTTTAGCCCAGTCTAACTCCTGATTTTTCCCGGCTAATGTCTCCGGGTCGTATTTAGTACGCTCGTGGTAATGTTGGGCAATTGATTGGTATATTTCTGGCATAGTATTTTTAATTTAAGATCCTCGGAAAATTCTATTTTTTGATTGGGGACTGGTGACTGGTGACTGGTGACTGGTGACTGGTGACTGGGGACTGGGGACTGGTGACTGGGGACTGGTGACTGGTGACTGGTGACTGGGGACTGGGGACTGGTGACTGGTGACTGGTGACTGGTGACTGGTGACTGGTGACTGGGAAAGAAAACTTTAGATTTTAGATTTTAGATTTTAGATTTTAGATTTTAGATTTTAGATTTTAGATTTTAGATTTTATATTGGAATTGACAAAAACAATCCAAAATCCAAAATCCAAAATCTCAAATAAGTAACTCCTAACTCTTGCTGTATTTATTATGAATTACCAAATGATGCCTACACGCAAAACACTATCAAAATCTGACGTTGATATCTCTTACTTGGAATGGAATAAAGGTCAAAACCCATTGCTGTTATTACATGGTATGGCTGATAATGCTTGGGTTTGGTCGAGTTTAGGAGATTATTTAGCGGCTGATTACCATATAATTGCCCCAGATATGCGTGGTCATGGTGAGAGTAGTAAACCAGAGAAAGATTATAGTTTTGAAAGTGCGATCGCTGACCTAGAAGCATTAATGGAACAACTGGGATGGAATGCTGCTCATGTTGTCAGTCATTCTTGGACAGGTAAACTAGCTGCTATTTGGGCGCGACAAAACCCAAAACGCTTAAAAAGTATCACTTTGGTAGATCCAATTTTCATCTGGAAAATGCCCAGTTTACTAAAATTAACTTTTCCTTTGTTGTATAAAGTTCTACCATTCTTAAAAACTATGGGACCATTTACCAGTTACGAAGAAGCGGAACAACAAATCAAACAACTAAGTCAATTTCAAGACTGGAGTGCTGTACAGCAACAAGTTTTTCAAGCGGGAATAGAACAAAAACCCAATGGAACTTGGGGTAGTAAATTTACAATTTCTGCCCGTGATGGTATTTTTGATGCAGTCTTAGAAGTACCAGGTTTTATTACTCCTGTTGATACACCTGCCCTCTTTATTCAACCAGAAAAAGGAGTAAACCGCCAAGATTGGCAAATTAAACCCTACAAAACCAACCTGAAAAACCTCACCTTTAAAAAATTACCTGGAAATCATTGGCCATTTCTAACCAAACCAGCAGAATTTAATCAAACAGTAGCCGAATTTTTAGCAAGACAAAAATGAAGGAGTCAGGAGTCTGGATTCAGAATAATTTTAGATTTTAGATTTTAGATTGGAGTTGACAGAAACAATCACCAATCACCAATCACCAATCACCAATCACCAATCATGAGTCTCTGTATAAATCCTATTTGTCCTCAACCTAACCACCCAAATAATGATGAAAACCGCTTTTGTCAAAGTTGTGGTTCTCAATTAGAATTATTAGGACGTTATCGAGTTTTACGTTTACTAAGTGATAAAACTGGGTTTAGTAAAGTTTATGAAGCTTACCAACAAGACACACCAAAAATTCTCAAAATCCTCAAAGAAGAATTAGCTAACGATAGCAAAGCGGTTTCTTTATTTCAACAAGAAGTAGAAGTTTTAGGACAATTAAAACATCCTGGTATTCCCCAAGCAGAAGAATATTTTACCTATCAAACCAGAGCAGGTTTAACTCTGCATTGTATGGTAATGGAAAAAATCGAAGGACCGAATTTAGAACAATGGTTAAAACAACAACAAAACCGCCCCATTTCTGAAAGTCAAGCAATAGCTTGGTTAAAACAACTAGCCGAAATTTTATTATTAGTACATAACCAACAATATTTACATAGAGATATTAAACCATCTAATATAATGATTCGTCCAGATGGACAATTAGTATTAATTGATTTTGGCACAGCCAGAGAAATTACAAAAACCTATATTGCTAATAATGGCAGCATGACATCTATTTCTTCTTCTGGTTATAGTCCCAGAGAACAAATGAATGGTCAAGCATTGCCCCAATCAGATTTTTTTGCATTAGGACGCACCTTTGTATTTTTATTAACAGGATGTCAACCTGCTCAATTATATGATGCTCATTTAGATATTTTAAACTGGCGACATTTAGCAAATCATGTTTCCCCATACCTATTAAATTTTATTGATTGGTTAATGGCAAATGAACTTAATAAACGTCCTGAAAATGCCAGAAAAATCCTAGATAAATTAACAGAATTAGAAAATATTAATACAGGAAGTAACGTAGCCACAGTCAATATAGTGGGTGGTTTAAAAACAGAAATAGTCACACCAACAACCACAACCAAAAATACAATTAAACCTCCCGAAAAACAACCCGAAAAATTACCCTTATTAGCCTTATTTACCGCCTTAATATGTTCCTTATTATTATTATGGACAGTAGCACTGGCAAACAGAAATAATAAATTTACCGTTGTTCCTGCTGACTATGGACAAGCACCAGTTAAAAGAGGACAAGTTGATTATTTTCCTTATGAAGAAGGGAAAGACAGTCAAGGGAAAGTAGCAGAATTTAACATAGCGGTTTTATCAGTAGAATATAAATGGCAACTAGGCAGCACTTTTCAAATTAAACATAACGATGAAATTATTAACCTTGAGGCTTTAAAAACTCGGTTAGAAGCAGAAGGAATACAGAGAATAATGGAAAATCCCAGTGAAATTATTTCTGTAGGTACAGCTTCCTGTGAAGGTGATGTGAACACAGAACAAAGTAGAGCGTTAGAACGTTCAAAGCAAATTCAATTATTAGCGAAACAATTATTTAGTAATACATCAAGTGTTCAAGGTTATAGACTATTAAACTTAGGACAATTTCAGAGAAAAGACTGTCAAGCAAATCAAGATTCTACAGCCTATCAACGCAGTATCATTATTATTGGAGTCAAAAAACAAGACGAGGGAGTAATATTAGATGAAGCACTCAGAGATAGATTAGAGAAAAAACCCTTTGCGGATTTTAAACTAGAAGATTATTCACTAGGTGCAGCAGATAAATTTAAAACTGTTTCTAGTAATTTATAATCTTTCTTACTCTGCGTTCTCCGCACCTCTGCGGTAAATAAATCTGATAAAACTTATGGTCAAAAAAGCAGATATTAGCACCAAAAAACTTATTAGCTAACTTTCAATTTTCAATTTTCAATTTTCAATTTTCAATTTTTCATGCTCCCATTCCCGAATAACGCTTTAAACCTGCACGCCATAACAAGCGATTTGCACCTAAAAAGATCATAAACCAAGCTATAATTGATAAAAATCCTCTGGTTAAATCTACAGGTAAACCTACTAAAATACTAGCAGGGAAATTAATTAAATAAGGAAATGGTGTCATCATGGCAATATTTCGCACTGCTTCGGGAAAAACTTCTAAAGGTGCAATCATCCCTGATAAAAACAGAAAAAATAAAAGCCAAAAGTTTTCTAAAGCTGTAGCTCTTTCTGTCCAAAATGCTAACATTGCTAAGGTGTACTGAATTAAAAATCTTAACGCAAAAGCCAGCAATGCAGCTAAGATAAATAACAATAAGTTAGGTAAAGTCGGTATCCAAAAAGCTTGGGGATATAAGATAAAAAAGAATCCTATTAATAGAAATACAAAAGGAAGTCGAGCAAATCTTTCAGAAATATGGCCAGCGAGATGATGAAATACTGGATCTATGGGTTGTAATAAGCGAGGTGAAAGTTTACCTTCTACTACTTCTTTTTCAAATTCATAAATTACCCAAACAACTGTAAGTTGTCTAGCTAGAAATACTGCAAAGAAATAACGTGCAAAATCTAATGAATTTAAACTAAAATTTCCTCCTGC
The DNA here is from genome assembly GCF_014299995.1 of Sphaerospermopsis sp. LEGE 00249. Classification (NCBI taxonomy): domain Bacteria; kingdom Bacillati; phylum Cyanobacteriota; class Cyanophyceae; order Nostocales; family Aphanizomenonaceae; genus Sphaerospermopsis; species Sphaerospermopsis sp. LEGE 00249. The sequence goes on from NZ_JACJUZ010000016.1 coordinate 68,405, forward strand.
GGCGGCTTTTATCCAGACTCCCATGAGAATAATTGGTAAAGAACCAGATAATACCCATAATATGAGTTCTGAGCGATATTCTACCATATAGGCATAATATACAGTGAGCAAGGTTTGGATTTTTTTTAACGGTTTTTTCATAGATATTTTACTCAAATTTTCTTATTAACTATTCCTGATTAAACTGTCACCTGTCAGCTATTAAACAAAACCTGCTTGAAAAACTCTACCAATTACTTCTTCTATTGGTGGTTCTGTGACTGTTAAATCAATAATGTCTAAATCAGCTAAAATTTGTGAAACGGTGCGAGTCAGTGCTTCTCTTTCAACTATAAATTTAACTTTTCTCCCTTCTAAAAGTTGAATATCACCATAAGAAGTTAATTTTTCCGCTGGTAATGGTTGGGATAATTCTACATCAATTTCTCGATAGGGTGCGAATTTTTCTAAGAGTCTATCTAAGCTACCATCATACATTAATTTTCCTTGGTGAATTAATAGCACTCGTTGACACAAAGCGGTAATATCTGCCATGTAGTGGCTTGTTAATAATACTGTTGCTTGATAAAGTTGATTGTATTCTCGTAAAAAGTCACGCACTCCTACTTGAGCATTTACATCTAGTCCTAAAGTTGGTTCGTCTAAAAATAAAACTTGGGGACGATGTAAAAGTGCGGCTAATAGTTCTGCTTTCATTCTTTCACCTAATGAAAGTTTTCTGACGGGTTGATTTAGTTTACCTCCTAGTGATAACATTTCTGTTAATTCACCAACTCGTCGATGAAATTCTTTATCAGAAATATTGTAAACTGCGGCGTTAATTTTTAAGGAATCTATTGCTGGTAAGTCCCACAGTAATTGCTGTTTTTGTCCCATGACTAGGGTGATTTTTTGTAGGAATGCTTCTTGACGACGAAAGGGAGTTAAACCAGCAACTTGAACTTGGCCACTAGAAGGATGAATTAAACCGGTCAGCATTTTTAAAGTTGTGGTTTTACCAGCACCGTTAGGTCCTAAAAAACCGACTGCTTCCCCTGGTTCGATGGTAAAGGTAACATCTTGAACCGCGTTAATATTACGATATTTACGGCGAAAAAAGTGGTTAATTGTCCCAATAATTCCTGGCTCTTTAATGGCGACTGGATAGGATTTACAAAGTTTTTCTGCTATAATTATTGACATAAAAAATTATTTCCTTGTATTTTATATATTGTATTATTTCGGCTTTTTGGTTGCTGTATACTACTAATATAGCGTTTCCCAGTCTAATAGACATCTCCAGAAAAGAAATTATGGAACTTATTTATGGGGGCAGGGCGAAGCATTTGGGATAAGCTGTTGTGCATTTAATTTGTATAAGTGGAACAGGCATCTTGCCTGTTACACAAGAGTTCAGAATATTAGGATTATACAATTTAGCTGTGTAACAGCTTAACCAATTCTTTGAAATTTAACCCGGAAAATGCACGCTTTTAGGAGTATACCCCTGAAAAATCCTGCACTGATTTCCTGATTTTCCACCTGAAACCCTTGATTTATTAAGGTTTTGAGTTTATTCAGCAAGCCCTAGATAAATTACTTTAAACGGCCTGAACGTAAAATACTAATAATTAACCATAAACCTAATAAACTAGCAGCAGCAAATAACAAGCTGCTCAGAAAATATAATTGAGAAGTTTGAGCTTTACTAGAAATAATTGCTGCTCCCATTATTAGAGAACCTACTAAAATACTAAAAGAAAGACGGTTGGCTGCATCATCCATTGTTCGGCGCACACCGTCTAATCCTCTTAATGATAAATTCCATTGTAGAGTTTCTGATGTTACTCTGTCTAATAATAGTTCAATTTGCCGGGGAGATTGTAAAGAGAGACTTTTAATATCTAAAGCAGTCCGTAAAAGAGAACGAACCGGACTATCTCCTAATAACTGACGACGAAACAAGTCAGTGATTAATGGTTGAATTTCATCAAATAAATTAACTTCTGGGTTAAAGGTACGCGCTACCCCTTCTAAATTTGCTAAAGTTTTGGCATATAAACCCATATTACTGGGTAAGCGAATTTTATTATTACGAGCAACCTGTAAAATTTCATAAATTATTTGACTAAAATTGATCTCAGTTAAACTGACATTATAATACTTTCGCAACATTCGATCATAATCATTTTCTAAGCGAGATAAAATCACAGGTTGAGCAGAATCAGAAAGTTGTAAAGTTAACTGAGCACACCTTTGAGCATCCAAATCAACAATTGCTAATAACATTTCTGTTAGAATTTGTTGAGTGCGGGGATCAAGTCTACCCACCATGCCACAATCTAAAAGAGCAACACGCCCATCCGTCAGATAAAATAAATTGCCAGGATGGGGATCAGCATGAAAAAAGCCATCAATATATAATTGTTGAAAAAATACTCTAAATAATAAAGTAGTAATTCCTTTCCGTTTAACAATAGAATCTTGAGCATTTTCGGGATTTAAATCTGCTGTTAAAAGCGGAACACCATCCAACCATTCCATCACTAATAATTTTTCTGTAGTCAAATGCCAATAAATTTCTGCAACTACAATTTGCGTGGGATCATACCAACGACCTTGGGATAAATTGCGCCGCAGTTGGTCTGTATAACCGGCTTCTCTTGTAAAATCTAATTCAGCTTCTAAAGCTTTAGTAAATTCCTCAGCAATAGATTTGATGTCATAAATTTGTCCAAAATCAGTTCTCGCCACCAAATCCGCAATACCTTGAATTAAGGATATATCTTGGGCAATGGTGACATCAATACCTGGTCTTTGAACTTTCAAAGCAACTTCTCGTCCATCAGAGAGAGTAGCGCGATGGGTTTGGGCAATTGATCCCGCTGCTACTGGTATATGATTAATTGTTTGAAAAGTTTCTTCCAGTGGGCGCTTTAGCTGTTTGCGGATCACAACTTCAACTTCACCCCAAGGAACTGCGGGTACTTCATCTTGCAGGGTTGATAGTTCTTCAATATAAGCAGCACTTAATAAATCTGGACGGGTAGAAAGAAGCTGACCGAGTTTGACATAAACCGGACCCAAATCCACCAAAACATTTTTTAATACCGCAGGTGTAGGTAGTTGAGGTTCATCGGTTTTACCACCAGTCAACAACCGTCGCATATAGTCCCAACCATTGCGAAGGACTACTTCAATAATTTTCCGTTGTCGAGGCACAGTTTGGGTTAAAAACATTTTGGTGATTGGTGATTGGTGATTGGTGATTGGTGATTGGTGATTGGTAATTGGTGATTGGTAATTGGTGATTGGTAATTGGTGATTGGTAATTGGTGATTGGTGATTGGTAATTGGTGATTGGTAATTGGTGATTGGTAATTGGTGATTATAAAACATAAAATTGATTAACCAGTCCCCAGCGATGCACTGAGCTTGTCGAAGTGTCACCAGTCCCCAGTCACCAGTCCCCAGTCCCCAGTCACCAGTCAAGGGTCCCTAGTCCCCAATCCCCAGTCAAGGGTCCCCAATCCCCAATCACCAGTTATAATTAAAAACAATGATTGTGAGTATCTACCAACAGTTTTAACTTTTAGAGCAAGTCAGTAAATCGGGGATCACTTTGCAGGGTTTTGAGGATCTGTTTAATTTCTTGAGTGCGTTCCTTGTTTACTATTAGGGTAACATTGCGATCGCGCACAATCACCACATCCTCCAACCCAATCGTCACTACCACATCATCTGGATTAGAAGCATAAACAATAGCGCCTTGGGTGTCTAGCCCTACATGGGTAGCTAATTCCACATTAGGATTATCCTCTGTTTTCAGTAGGCGTTCAATGGCATTCCAGTCACCCAGATCATCCCAACCAAATTCCACTGGCAAAACATAAGCTAGACTTGTCTTTTCCATCAGGGCATAATCTATACTTTTTTTAGGCAACTGAGGGTAAACATCGGGTCCTTGTTGTTCTAAAGGTTGGATAATTTCTGGGGCATGGGTATGGAGTTCTTTGAGAACCACCCCAGCCCGAAACACGAACATACCGCTATTCCAGCTAAACCGACCCGTTGCTAAAAAATTCTCAGCCGTTTCCCGGTTGGGCTTTTCAGTAAAGCGGTGAACGTGATAAGCTGGCAACTCATTAAAGCTACCAATCTTTTCACCTTGTTCAATGTAGCCGTAACCCGTGGACGGGAAAGTAGGCTTGATCCCCAAAGTGACAATCGCTGCTGTGCTAGTCGCTAACTGGGTAGCAGCACTCAAGGTATTTGCGAACACCTTTTGATCAGCAATCCAGTGATCAGCGGGGAAAAAGCCAATAACAGCGTCTTCTCCGTAACGCTTGTTAATTTCCAAACTAGTCCAAGCAACGGCGGCGGCTGTATCCCTACCCTCTGATTCAATCAGCAAATTTTGCTCTGGCAGATCGGGTAGTTGTTGTCGTACTCCTTCAGCTATTTGGCTAGAAGTAATCACCCACAGGTGATCCCAACCACCTGCGAGTGTTAGTAGTCGATCAGCGGTGGCTTGTAGTAAGCTTTTAGAACTGCCATCGAGACTTAAAAATTGCTTAGGTCTGTCCCGGCGACTAAGAGGCCAAAAACGCTCACCTTTACCACCCGCCAAAATAACAGGGATCAATGAATGACTCATGTTGTTATATACACTTACTGCTTAACAATATTAAGTGTACATTCATTCAATTTGGGATAATCTTCACTGATCAATCTGAGTATTGGGGAATTTTGGATTTATAACTTAGTGGAAAATGCGAGAGTGATGACAAGAACAAAATCTAAAAATCAACAATCTAAAATCTAAAATCTGCACAGATAGCTCTAACTCTAGCTACAAGAATTTGTAGCTTGCATTAACATACCTTTAGGGAGTGGTTGAGTGGGGAGACAATTGTGATAAAACAAGTTCAATGGTCAAAAAATCAAGTTATACCTCAACAAACAACAGGTTTAGATCAAGAGGCACAACCGCAACAATTTCAAAGGGTAGAAAATCAGGTCATACCTACCCCAGTAACAGGATCAGGGACAGAGGTTCAACCAAAACAGCCAGTAACACAGTCAATAAATAATCCACGTCAAGTCGTTGAGTCAGTAGGTGCTATCCCTAATGAACTCTACGATCGCTTAGGGTTAACAATGCCCCGCTGGCTATTGTGGATATTAACTTTTGTTATTGGTATTATTTTATCAGGTTTATTGGTGTCAACTTTGGCCTTATGGACTCCCCTCTGGAGTAATTTAGAGCAAGCCAAAGATGATGATTTTGGATCTACTACCAGTAAAGATCAGGTAAAAGTACCTGGGGATTTATGGAATAAACTTTCTCAGTACCAACTATCAAAACCCATGAATATTTTAGTCATGGGCATTGAACCAGTGAAGGGTACTGTTGACGGTTCTCCAGAAAGTTTTGCTGGTAGCAGCGATACGATGTTATTAATTCGGTTAAATCCTAGTGATAAATCTATTCGTGTGCTTTCCATTCCCAGAGGGACAATGATCGCCCTCCCAGATGAGGGATTAACCAAGGTTTCAGAAGCAAATGCTAAAGGTGGTCCAGTATTAGCTGCACGGGTAGTTAGTCGGACTTTAAGCAATGCTCCCATAGATCGCTATATTCGCATTTCTACTAGCGGTTTGCGGCAATTAGTTGATCAGTTGGGTGGGGTAGATGTATTTGTACCCCAAGGGATGAATTATCAAGACAATGCTGGTGGTTTGTCGATGAATTTGGTTAGCGGTTGGCAAACTCTTAACGGTGAACAAGCAGAACTTTTTGCTCGTTTTCGGGAATCAAATATCGGGGATCTGCCAAGAGTGCAACGACAACAAGCACTAATAACTGCTTTAGTTCAACGTTTAAATAGTCCCACCGTTTTACCCAGGTTGCCTCAAATTACTCGCATTATGCGGAAGTATTTTGACACTAACCTGAAAATGGAAGAAATGATGGCTTTGGCTAATTTTTCTGTGAATGTAGAACGGGATAATTTTCAAATGGCCATGCTACCTGGTACGTTTAGTAAGTTTAGTAAAGACCCAGATAGTTACTGGTTGAATTTGACTGGACAACAAAGCTTATTGAATGATTATGTTGGGGTGGATATACCTGGTTTAAAATCAGATTCCCGTCCAGTTTCTCGCCTCAAAATTGCTATTCAAAATGCTTCCAATCAACCTCAATTAACAGAACAAGTTATTAGCTATCTCAAATCCAAAGGTTTTGCTAATATTTACACAATTCCCGATTGGCCTGATACTTTGCGGCAAACTCAGATCATTTCCCAAAAAGGAAATCCACACCCAGGGGCGGAACTACAAGAAATTCTAGGCTTAGGTCAAGTTGAAGTTTCTGCAAAGGGTGATTTAGGTGCTGATTTGACAATTCGCATTGGTAAAGATTGGAAATAGTGACTGGGGACTGGGGACTGGTGATTGGGGACTGGGGAAGAGGTGATTTTCTCGTTCCCATACAGAGTATGGGAATGAATTTTGAC
>NZ_JACJUZ010000139.1:0-4716 GCF_014299995.1 Sphaerospermopsis sp. LEGE 00249
GGACTGGGGACTGGGGACTGGTGACTGGTGACTGGTGACTGGTGACTGGGGACTGGTGACTGGTGACTACTAACTAATGACTAAAATCAGCTTTTCGAGATAAAAATCGGCCAAGTCTGAAACTATGATTACAGATTTTAGTGAAGTTTGAATGAATTATATATAAATAAGTGAAATCGCTTAACCGATCCTTCACAAACTCACTCAAGCGAGGTAATTGTTTGGTGATTCAATTTTAGATTTTAGATTTTAGATTTTAGATTTTAGATTTTAGATTTTAGATTGTATTGAGATTTTATTTCTCTGACTACAGACTCAAATCTCCACACTAAAAACTAAAATTACCTTAACCAGTCAGTTCCCAGTACCAATTAATTATCCCATTAATTACTGTATCTTTTGTGAAAAATATCGTATTTTTTCTTGATGTGATTTTTACATTTCTTTACTTTCAACTGTCACATCTATGGTTAACAATAAGAGGCACTATCACTGAGCAATGTATAAATTACAGATTTAGCTTGCTTTTTTGAATTTTGGTTTGTTGAATGGATGATCACAACTGAGGAATAAACAGTTTACAACATGATTAACAACAACTATTTCCAGTGATTTGAGGATCAATGAGTAGAATTTCTAGATATGGCAAAACAATGATTAAGGTAATAAATTTGCTAAGATTAAGATATTGTTTGAAAAAAATAGTGGCAATATTATATAATTACCTGGCTTTACAGGAGCAACTAAGCAACAAAACTGTTTAATAATTTGTTTTTTAATTCCTATGAATCTAGAAAATAAAACTTCAAAAACCTTTGCCCTGACTACACCTCTCTACTATGTAAACGATGTTCCCCATATTGGTAGTGCGTACACCACAATGGCAGCGGATGTAGTAGCCAGATTTCAACGCTTGTTAGGAAATCAGGTACTGCTGATTACCGGTACAGATGAACATGGGCAAAAAATCCAAAGGTCAGCAGCAAGTTTAGAAAAACCACCACAGGAATTTTGTGATCAAATAGTACCGAGTTTCATCAACTTGTGGCAGGTTCTAAATATTCAATATGATCGCTTTAGTCGCACTACCGCTTTAAACCATCACGCGATTGTAAAAGAATTTTTCCAAAGAGTTTGGGAAAATGGCGACATTTATCAAGGACAACAAAAAGGCTGGTACTGCGTATCCTGTGAAGAATTTAAAGAAGAACGAGAACTGTTAGACGGCAAACGCTGCCCTATTCATACTACCAAAGAAGTAGAGTGGCGAGACGAGCAAAATTACTTTTTCCGGTTATCCAAGTATCAAACCCCGCTAGAGGAATTTTACCAGTCTAGGCCAGATTTTATTCAACCTGCCAGTCGCCGTAATGAAGTCCTCAGTTTTGTCAGTCAAGGTTTACAGGATTTTTCCATTTCGCGGGTAAATCTGGATTGGGGTTTTCCTGTACCTGTAGATCCTCAACATACCCTTTATGTGTGGTTTGATGCTCTGCTGGGTTATGTAACCGCATTATTAGAACCAGATGTAGAACCAACTTTAGCGAATGCTTTAGAAAAATGGTGGCCGATCAATCTCCATCTGATTGGTAAAGATATATTGCGGTTTCATGCAGTCTACTGGCCAGCAATGCTGATGTCAGCCGGTTTACCTTTGCCAGAAAGAGTATTTGGACATGGATTTTTGACTAAAGATGGTCAAAAGATGGGGAAAACTCTGGGTAATACCCTTGATCCTGTAGCCTTAGTTGAAAGTTATGGTAGTGATGCCGTTCGTTATTACTTCCTTAAGGAAATCGAATTTGGCAAGGATGGAGATTTTAATGAAATTAGGTTCATTAATGTTCTCAATGCAGATTTGGCCAATGATTTAGGTAATTTGTTAAATCGCACTTTGAACATGGTGAAAAAATACTGCGCTGGTAAAGTTCCATCAATCGATCCAGAAGTTATTCCCGCTGAGAATGCTTTAAAAGCGATTGGTTTAGGGCTGGGGGAACAGGTGAAACAATCTTATACAGCTTTAGCTTTCAATGAAGCTTGCCACGTTGTGTTGTCATTAGTTCAAGCCAGCAATAAGTTTATAGATGAACAAGCACCTTGGACATTATATAAACAGGGAAAACAGGAAGAAGTGGAAGCGGTGCTGTATACGGTTCTTGAATCAGTAAGACTAGCAGCTTATCTCCTTTCCCCAATTATTCCCAACATTAGCAGCGATATTTATCAGCAACTAGGCTGGGGAATCAATTTTAACAATCAAAAAGAAAGTTCAATGGTTGCGCCTTTTACTACCCATGCAACATGGGGCGTACTATCAGATAAACAACAGTTGGGTACACCTCAACCAATTTTTAAACGGATAGAACTACCAAAAAACAATTAACACTTTCCGTTTTGATTGAGTGTAAAAACCGAATCGGGGGCCTACTTTGTTTGTTGTCCCCGGAATTTATCATAAGCCAATCTAGCAAGAGTGTAAAAGTTAATGATTTCTATCGGCAATAACATGGATAACAACCGAGGTATGACAATGATGTTGAATAATTTGGAAAATGACTCGATTTTTTCGCCGGAACAGGTTTTAGAAAATCGCGGTCGGGTGGCGATATTTATTGATGGGTCGAATTTATTTTATGCGGCTTTACAGTTAGGAATCGAAATTGATTATACTAAGCTTTTGTGTCGATTAACTGGAGGTTCTAGACTATTGCGGGCTTTTTTCTACACTGGTGTAGACCGCACAAATGAGAAACAGCAGGGATTTTTGTTGTGGATGCGTCGCAATGGTTATCGAGTCATTGCTAAGGATTTGGTGCAGTTACCGGATGGCTCAAAAAAAGCTAACCTAGATGTGGAAATAGCTGTGGATATGATGGCGTTAGTCGATTCCTATGATACCGCAGTTTTGGTGAGTGGTGACGGCGATTTGGCTTATGCTGTAAATTCTGTCAGTTATCGTGGTGTCAGGGTTGAGGTGGTGAGTTTAAGATCGATGACCAGTGATAGCTTAATTAATGTGAGCGATCGCTATATTGATTTAGAAGCTATCAAGGAAGATATTCAAAAAACACCCCGTCCAGGTTATCCCTATCGACCATTATCTAGTATGGGATTCTTGGACGATCCTAGAGATAGTCAAGGACATTTAGAAATTCCAGAATAATGCAAAATTCACAAGGCGGGAATCAGCGGAGAGAATGTTCACAACTTCAGAGGGGAAGTAAATCTCACTCCCCCCGCTTCTATTATTATATTTTACAAATGCTGAGAAATTTCTCTTATCTGTCTTTAATTTTATTATTGTTACTTGGCTTATATTCTTGCGGAAATCCATCTTCTGTAAAACCAGAACAGGAAAGTTCAGCTAACCAAAATACAGATAGTAAGTTAACTTTTTTCGGTGTGGCTTTAGAACAGTTTGATGAAGAAGGTAGACCTATTTGGAAAGTCCAAGCTCAACAAGCCAAGTATACCAAAGAAACAGAAATTGGTGAAGCCCAAAATCCCCAAGGCGAACTTTATCAAGATGGCCAAATAGTTTATACAATTAAAGCCGAAACAGCCGATATTAAGCAAGATGGTAAACAACTGTTACTCAAAGGTAAAATTCTGGCTATAGATCCACGGAATGGAGTAGTATTACAAGGTAATGAATTAGAATGGCGACCTGAAGAAGATTTATTGATTGTTCGTAATCAATTTAATGGTAATCATCAACAATTAAAAGCCACAGCACAGGAAGCAAGAGTAAAAACCCGTGAACAGCGAATAGAATTTTCGGGAAAAGTCGTTGCTATATCAGGTGATCCGCAATTACAAATGCGAACTGAGCAGTTAGTTTGGCTTCTTAAAGAAGAAAAATTAATTGGCGATCGCCCTATCGAAATTGACCGTTATCAAGATAATAAAATAACTGATCGTGGTAGAGGAAATGGTGCTGAAGTCAACCTCAAAACTAAAGTTGCTACTCTTAAACCCCAAGCCCAATTACAGTTACTAAATCCAGCGATGCAGATAATTAGTAACTCAATGACTTGGAATATTAACCAAGAAATAGTAAGAACAAATGCCCCTGTGCGTGTGGTTCATCAAGCTGAAAATGTCACTGTAACTGGCAATAAAGCAGAAATGAAAATACCAGAAAAAACAGTTTATTTAACAGGCAATGTAAATGCCGTGGGCAAAAAGAATCAATCTTTAAAATCAAATCAACTCACTTGGTATTTAGAGAAAAAATTATTAGAAGCACAGGGAAATGTAGTTTATCGTCAAGTTGAACCACCATTAAACTTTCAAGGTACAACAGCAGTCGGTAATCTGGAAACAGAAAATATAGTTGTTAAAGGCGGTGGTTCTGATAATAGAGTCATCACAGAAATTATTCCTCAAGATTAAACTGGGGACTGGGGACACTTCGACAAGCTCAGTGCATCGCTGGGGACTGGGGACACTTCGACAAGCTCAGTGCATCGCTGGGGACTGGGGACACTTCGACAAGCTCAGTGCATCGCTGGGGACTGGGGACACTTCGACAAGCTCAGTGCATCGCTGGGGACTGGGGACACTTCGACAAGCTCAGTGCATCGCTGGGGACTGGGGACACTTCGACAAGCTCAGTGCATCGCTGGGGACTGGGGACACTTCGACAAGCTCAGTGCATCGCTGGGGACTGGGGACACTTCGACAAGCTCAGTGCATCGCTGGGGACTGGGG
>NZ_JACJUZ010000140.1:0-4638 GCF_014299995.1 Sphaerospermopsis sp. LEGE 00249
CAGGTTATTTTCCTGTAAGGGCGAAGCATTCGGGCGATAAATTATCAATTTTGATCACAGGTTATTTTCCTGTAAGGGCGAAGCATTCGGGCGATAAATTATCAATTTTGATCACAGGTTATTTTCCGAATGCTTCGCCCCTACTTCGCCCCTACTTCGCCCCTACGACTCCTGACTCCTGGTATAAATAGCTGCATTCTAACCGTTTAATTATTCACTATTAATTGCTTATGTCTTTTGTACCTTTGCATATTCACAGCGACTACAGTTTGCTAGACGGTGCTAGTCAACTACCAGAGTTAGTAGATCAGGCGATCGCACTAGGAATGAAAGCGATCGCCCTCACAGATCATGGTGTCATGTATGGCGCAGTTGAACTCATCAAAATCTGCCGCAGTAAGACTATTAAGCCAATTATTGGCAACGAAATGTATATCATTAACGGTGATATTGAAAAACAAGAACGCCGTCCTAAATATCATCAAGTTGTTTTAGCAAAAAACACCAAAGGTTATAAAAACCTAGTTAAACTCACCACAATTTCTAATCTTAAAGGTGTACAAGGTAAAGGTATTTTTTCCCGTCCTTGCATTAATAAAGATTTACTCAAACAATATAAAGAAGGTTTGATTATCACCAGTGCTTGTTTAGGAGGAGAAATTCCCCAAGCAATTCTCAGTGGTAGACCAGATGCAGCCCGAAAAGTTGCCAAATGGTATAAAGAAGTATTTGGCGAAGATTTTTATTTAGAAATTCAAGATCACGGTTCTCAAGAAGACAGAATTGTCAATGTTGAAATAGTGAAAATTGCCCGTGAATTAGGCATTAAATTTGTTGCTACTAACGATTCTCATTACATTTCTTGCTTTGACGTAGAAGCCCATGACGCTTTACTTTGTATTCAAACTGGTAAACTAATTACAGAAGATAACCGGATGCGATATAGCGGCACGGAATATCTCAAATCTGCTGAAGAAATGAAACTGTTATTTCGTGATCATTTACCTGATGATGTCATAGAAGAAGCCATAGCCACAACAGTTGAAGTAGCGGATAAAGTCGAGCCTTATCATATCATGGATGAGCCAAAAATTCCTACTCCTCCCATTCCTTCTGGTCATACTCCTGATACTTACGCTGAAGAAATAGCTTGGCAAGGACTGTTAGAAAGATTAAACCGCAAATCTCGTAACGAAGTAGATCCAGTCTACAAAGAAAGATTAGAGTATGAATTAAAAATGATTCAGCAAATGGGTTTTTCTACCTACTTTTTAGTAGTGTGGGACTATATCAAATTTGCGCGAGATAATAATATTCCCGTCGGTCCTGGTCGGGGTTCTGCGGCTGGTTCATTAGTTGCTTATGCCATGCGAATTACTAATATTGATCCCGTGCATCATGGCTTACTGTTCGAGCGATTTTTGAACCCAGAACGGAAATCCATGCCTGATATTGATACAGATTTCTGTATTGAAAAACGGGATGAAGTAATTGATTATGTGACTAGAAAATATGGTGTAGATAGAGTTGCCCAAATTATCACTTTTAACCGTTTAACATCCAAAGCAGTATTAAAAGATGTCGCCAGAGTATTAGATATTCCCTATGGGGAAGCTGATAAAATGGCGAAAATGATCCCAGTGGTACGGGGTAAACCAACTAAATTGAAAGTAATGGTTTCTGATCAAACACCAGCACCAGAATTTAAAGAAAAATACGATAATGATCCGAATGTTCGCCGCTGGATAGATATGGCCATGCGAATAGAAGGAACTAACAAAACCTTTGGTGTTCATGCAGCAGGTGTGGTTATTTCCGCAGAACCATTAGATGAAATTGTACCCTTACAACGTAATAACGACGGCTCAGTAATTACCCAGTATTTTATGGAAGATTTAGAATCACTGGGTTTGTTAAAAATGGACTTTTTGGGTTTAAGAAACCTAACCTTAATTCAGAAAACCATTGATTTAATACAACAAAGTAAAGGATATCATATTGATCCTGATGACATTACCCGTGATGAAAGAAAAGCCCAGAAAATATTAGCTAAAGGTGAACATAGCACTTTACCTAAAGATGTATCTCAAGCATATTCATTATTAGAATCTGGAGATTTAGAAGGTATCTTTCAATTAGAATCTTCAGGAATGAAGCAAATCGTGAGAGATTTGAAACCTTCTAATATTGAAGATATTTCTTCTATTTTGGCATTATATAGACCTGGTCCATTAGATGCGGGATTAATTCCTAAGTTTATTAACCGTAAACATGGTAGAGAAGCAATTGATTATGAATCGCAACTTTTACAACCTATATTAAATGAAACCTATGGAATTATGGTTTATCAAGAGCAAATTATGAAAATTGCTCAAGATATGGCAGGTTATTCTTTAGGACAAGCTGACTTACTGCGTCGCGCTATGGGTAAAAAGAAAGTAGCGGAGATGGAAAAACAAAAGCAAAATTTTATAGATGGTTCAGCAAAAAACGGTGTAAAACCACAAGTAGCTGAAAAACTATTTGCGGATATGTTGAAGTTTGCCGAATATTGTTTGAGTTATGAAACTGAGGTTTTAACTGTAGAATATGGCTTTTTACCTATTGGGGAAATTGTGGAAAAGCGGATTGAGTGTAGTGTATTTAGTGTTGATAACAATCGTAATGTTTACACTCAACCTATTGCCCAATGGCATCATCGGGGAGTGCAAGAATTATATGAATATTGTTTAAATGATGGTTCAAAAATCAAGGCAACAAAAGACCATAAATTTATGACTAATTCTGGAGAAATGTTGCCCATTGATGAGATATTTGAGAGAGGTTTAGACTTGTTGAAAGTCCCAAATTTACCAGCTTAAATTTAGGTTTGGGATTTCAACCATTCATCTAAATCGTTGATATCCCGAAAATCTAATAACGCTTCTCCTAAATCTTCTAATTGTGCTATTTTCAGGTTACTGATTTTCTGGATATAACTATCTGTCAATTTTCCAAACCTCTTAGATAACTGACGCAGCAGTAAGTTTGTTGCTTCCAATTCTCTACCTTCCTGCTTTGCTTCTTGATATACCCTTGTTTGTTTGATATCATTAACTAAAAACATCGCTTCTATCTCCTGACGGGTTAATTGCGAAAACTTCGACAACAACACAGTTTCCAATAACTCTATAATACCTTCTCTTTCTGAGTTGTTGGTAATTTCAGTTTGCGTTCTTTGCATCAAATTCTTAACTAATTCTGGAGCTTGGTTTTCTTTACTGACAATTAATTCAATTAACCCCATCCCAATTGAACCTGATGATATTTCATCTAAATAAATCCGTTTGATGCGACCACTATTGACTAATTCTTGCTGGTAATTAGTTAATACTTCCACATCTAAACTACGTTTAGCAAACAAAGCCACCGCTTGCCAATCTTGCTGAGGTTTATATTGATTGAGGTAAATGTTGATTTCTGTAATAAATTCCCAGTAAAATTCCGGTTTTGGTTGAAATTGCACCTCCACAAAATAAATCGGTTTTTCTCCACTATCTGGCATAAATATACCATCAAATCTAAAGGCTTTTTCCTTCACTTCTACAGATGTGAATTTGTAACCTTCTGCTTTTTCTGTCGGTTCTCCCAGAAGTTCAAATAGTAAAGTATGGAAAGTGAGAAAAATCTGGTAAAATATTGTATCTGTGTGCATTACTGATGATATAAATTTAATATATTATACCCTAAAAAATACCCATCGAAATTACCAAAAATAATTTTTTTGTATCATGCTATCATTATCATCAATATCTAGTAATCTAAGAAAGTGTTTATCTATCCGCATAAGATATTACCATGATGAAAATTTTTCACAACCTCCGCATTTTGGCAATTACCAGCTTATTATGTTTAACTCTTAGTTGGTCATTCCCTGCACAAGCTAACACGAAAATTGATCCTCAACTAGAACAGCAAGTATTAGAAATTATTCGCCGAAATCCCAAAGCAATTATCGAAAGTGTGCAAGCATATCAGGAAGAACAGCAACAAAAAGTTCAACAAGCAAGACAGGAATTTTTACAAGATTTCAGAACAAATATAAAAGGTGTAATTGGTGATTCTCCCACCACAGGTTCGACACAATTAAAAACTGTGTTAATAGAGTTTTCCGACTTTGAATGTCCCTACTGTGCCGAAGCAAATAAAACTCTCAAAGATTTATTAGCAAAATATCCCAATCAATTCACCTTAGTTTATAAACATTTCCCTTTGGTGCAAATTCATGACCAAGCATTACCAGCAGCTAAAGCAGCTTGGGCAGCATATCAACAAGGTAAATTTTGGCAATATCATGATGCTTTGTTTACGAATCAAAAACAACTGGGAGAAAGTTTATATTTAGATATTGCGAAAAATCTCAATTTAGATTTAGCGAAGTTTAAACGCGATCGCAATTTAGCAGATAAAGCAATTCAACAAGACTTACAAATGGCTTACAAATTGGGTCTTTCTGGTACACCTTCTTTTATTATCAATAGCCAGAATGTGACTGGACCTATTCAGTTATCAGAAATTGAGAGTATTTTGGAGAGAGGTGACAGCTAACAGGTGACTGGTTTGCGTTTGATCCTATTCCTAATCATCCTTTAATTGCGC
>NZ_JACJUZ010000017.1:0-74348 GCF_014299995.1 Sphaerospermopsis sp. LEGE 00249
AGGAGTCTGGGCCGTGTCTCAGTCCCAGTGTGGCTGATCATCCTCTCAGACCAGCTACTGATCGTCGCCTTGGTAGTCCCTTACACCACCAACTAGCTAATCAGACGCGAGCTTATCTTCAGGCGATAAATCTTTCACCTTTCGGCACATCCGGTATTAGCAGTCGTTTCCAACTGTTGTCCCCGACCTGAAGCCAAATTCTCACGCGTTACTCACCCGTCCGCCACTAACTCCGAAGAGTCCGTTCGACTTGCATGTGTTAAGCATACCGCCAGCGTTCATCCTGAGCCAGGATCAAACTCTCCGTTTTGTTAAGTTTGTTTAGCTCTTTTTTGACTGTCTTTTAATACCTCAGTCCGGTATCATTTTCTTTACTTGACGCAGGACTTGTTGTATACTGTCTTTCAAACTATAATATTTTCAAGGTTCGGTGTCCTTCCGAGTCCGCTCTCTCGCGGCTCTCTCTCAGGCACTTATTCAATATAGCGAACCTATCTTGGAATGTCAACTACTTTTTAAAAAAAAATTGAAAAAAAATTTTTAATGGCTGGAAGCTGCTCGGAATACTGGGTTTAGGCAACAATGGTGTAGGTGTTGTTGACTCATAGGAAGAGTAGATAGTGAATTTTCAATCAGTAATAGCGGTTTTACATCAGTTTTGGGGTGAGCGTGGTTGCTTGATTGCTCAACCTTATGACATGGAGAAGGGAGCAGGAACTAAGAATCCCCATACTTTTTTAAGGGCTTTGGGTCCAGAACCTTGGGCTGTGGCTTATGTTGAACCTTGTCGCCGTCCTACAGATGGGCGCTATGGGGAAAACCCGAATCGGTTTCAACATTATTATCAATATCAAGTTCTGATTAAACCTTCGCCAGATAATATTCAGGAAATTTATCTTGATTCTTTAAGGGCTTTGGGTATTCGTCCAGAGGATCATGATGTGCGGTTTGTGGAGGATAATTGGGAAGATGCAACGGTGGGGGCTTGGGGTACTGGTTGGGAAGTGTGGTTAGATGGGATGGAAATTACCCAGTTTACTTATTTCCAACAGTGCGGGGGTATTGATTGCCGTCCAGTGTCTATTGAGATTACTTATGGTTTAGAAAGATTGGCTATGTACCTCCAGCAAGTGGAGGCTATTACTAAGATTCAATGGACGGACAATATTACCTATGGTGATGTTCATCTTCAGGGTGAGATTGAGCAGTGTACCTATAACTTTGAAGCTTCTAATCCTGAGATGTTGCTAAATCTGTTCAATATATATGAGCAGGAAGCATCCCAACTCACAGAAAGGGGATTGGTGTTACCTAGCTTAGATTTTGTGATTAAGTGTTCCCATACATTTAATTTGCTGGATGCAAGAGGTGTAATTTCGGTGACGGAACGTACTCGCTATATTGCCAGGATTCGACATTTGGCTAGAAAGGTGGCTCATTTATATGTTGAGCAAAGGGAAAAGTTGGGTTTCCCGTTGTTGAAAAATTCACAAGCTGCTGCTTAATTCCTGTTTCAGAAGATGCAGAGCATCTAGAACACCGATTCATTAATCGTAAGGGCGAAGCATTCGGACAGAATATGAACTGGTTTCAGCGATAGGTTATCACCCGAATGCTTCGCCCCTACAAGGTAAAAACAGGTTACCTAGCATTACTGAATCGACGTTCTAGATGTTCGTTACCAGGCAACGAGATAAAATAAGCAAAGTGTTAATTTTTGTAACTCCTCCGTTTTTGGGGGAGTTGCTGTTCGTGGCAAAAATAATGGTGTGTGTCAGATGATGAATATTAGTGAAGCGTTAGAACCTATTGCAGCTTGGTTTCGTTCTTTGGGTATTCCTGAACCTGTTACACATTGGGGACATCCGGTGATGATGGGGATTGTGATTTTTGTGGTGGGTAGTTTTGTGGGTGTGTCTGGTTGGCGGGGTAAATTGCTGCAAGATACAGATAAGGATGCTGCTGTTAAAAGTCGCAGCGCCCATCGTCAGTTAGCACCTTGGTTATTTATCTTTTTGGCAGGTGGTTATACAGGTGGTGTGTTGTCTTTGGTGATGCAGCATCAACCACTGTTTGAAAGTCCGCATTTTTGGACTGGTTCTCTTGTACTGTTGCTGTTGTTGGTAAATGGTGCAATTTCTCTGAGTGGGTTTTTTGGTGATAAAGCAGGTTTACGTGCTGTTCATGCTTATTTAGGAAGTACAGCACTGTTAATTTTGTTTGTTCATGCTGTCTTGGGGTTGAATTTGGGTCTATCACTCTAAAATAGGTCTTTTCCCAATTCTCTATTTTGTTGGGTTGTGCTGTCGCTTAACCCAACCGGCAATAATTATTTTTAACTCAGTTGATTTATTTATATAATTACTTTTTTATATTAATTTTACTAACTAAGTGCTTTTGGCAATTAAATTTTTATGATACAGAGTAGTGGCGTTATTATTTGTCTGGCCTATATTTTAGGGTTGTTGTTTACAGCAGTTCCTTGGGGCGGTGTATGGATTTTTGCACTGGGGATATTGGCAGCAGTTTTTTTTCGGGCAGTTTTTATTAATTTACGGAAAATTAACTATAAACAGGAAAATTATCTCACTAAAGCTAAGACAGGGGTTAATACTCCGCTGACTACTCCTCATCCTAGAGTATGGTTAATTGCTGGTTTGGTGGGGTTGTTGGCAACTTTTTATTTTCAAGTGCGGACACCCCAACCAGGAGAGAAAGATATTAGTCAGTTTATTTCTAATGAAAATAATAGTAATCAAGAACAGTTAGTAATTGTCCGTGGGGATGTAGTAGGTACTCCCCGTTTAACTCGCAGTCAAAGGGGACAATTTTGGCTGAATGCGACGCAACTTGATGAGGTGAAAAATGACCAGGGTCCGGCAAGTGTGCCAAAAGGGGTAACGGGTAAATTATATGTGACTGTGCCTATTCTTCAAGCTACTGGTTTATATCCTGGTCAACAAATTGCGATCACTGGGATGTTATATAAACCTAAAGCGGCTCAAAATCCTGGTGCTTTTGATTTTCAGAAGTATCTTAAACAAGAAGGTACTTTTGCAGGTTTGATTGGTAAACAGATTAATATTATTGATGAAGAGCGAAAATGGGGATGGTGGCAAGTTCGGGAAAAAATTGTGCGATCGCAAGTTCGTTGGTTAGGTGTTCCTGAAGGTCCTTTAGTTAGTGCGATGGTTTTAGGTAGTAAGGCGGTAGATTTACCTTATGATATTCGTGATTTATTTGTGAATGTGGGTTTAGCTCATGCTTTGGCTGCTTCTGGTTTTCAAACTTCTTTAATTTTGGGAATAATTTTACAATTAACTAGCAAAGCTAACAAGGGTATTCAGTTTTTTTGCGGTAGTTTGGGATTACTTACTTTTTTATGTTTAGCTGGGTTTCAATCATCAATTCTTAGAGCAGTAATTATGGGTTTTGCTGCATTAATTGGTTTGGTTTTAGAAAGGAAAGTTCAACAATTAGGATCTTTATTATTAGCTGCTACTTTATTACTTTTATTTAATCCTGTTTGGATTGGAGATTTAGGTTTTCAACTCAGTTTTCTAGCAACTTTGGGGTTAATTGTCACAGCTACACCGATAACTAAACGTTTGGATTGGCTGCCTCCTGC
The DNA here is from genome assembly GCF_014299995.1 of Sphaerospermopsis sp. LEGE 00249. Taxonomy (NCBI): domain Bacteria; kingdom Bacillati; phylum Cyanobacteriota; class Cyanophyceae; order Nostocales; family Aphanizomenonaceae; genus Sphaerospermopsis; species Sphaerospermopsis sp. LEGE 00249. Next base: position 3,629 of record NZ_JACJUZ010000017.1, read on the forward strand.
TATCGCTTCGTTAATTTCTGTTCCTATCGCTGCCACAATTTGGACTTTACCTTTACTTTTACATATTTTTAGTGTAGTTGCTGTTTACAGTGTGCTATTGAATATTATCACTACTCCCTTGATTTCTGTGATTAGTATTGGTGGCATGATTAGTGGTTTGGTAAGTTTAATTGTACCAGATTTGGGTAGCACCTTAGCCAGTTTTTTATATTATCCAACTCATTGGTTAATTCAATTAGCTAAATTTTTTGCTAATCTGCCTGGAAGCTCGGTTGCTGTAGGTAGTATATCTACTTGGCAAATGTTTGTAGTTTATGGATTAATTATATCTACTTGTTTGGTGGGTTGGTGGCAAAAAAGATGGTGGTTTGCTGGTTTAATGGCTATTGTTTTAGTGATAATTCCTGCTTGGCATTCTACCAGTAATTTATTACGAATCACATTATTAGCAACTAATAATGAACCAGTTTTAGTAATTCAAGATCAAGGAAAGGTAACTTTAATTAATAGCGGTGATGAAGGTACAGGACGTTTCACTATTTTACCATTTTTACAACAACAAGGAATTAATCAAATTGATTGGGCGATTTCTAGCAAATTTTTGGCAAATGAAAATGATGCTTGGTTAGAAATTATGGATAGAATGCCTATTAAAAATTTTTATGCTTATTTTTCTCAACAAGAAAATAATCTGGAAACTCAAGCTATTCAAAAAAAATTACAACAGCAGCAAGGTATTTATCAGCCTTTAGCATTAGGTCAAACTATTAGCACTGGTGCTATTATTTCCCAATTCACTAATGAAAAATTACCAATTTTAAAATTGCAGATTTTTGGAAGAAATTGGTTATTGGTAGGTAGTATCAAGTCTCAACAAATAGCACAGTTAGTTAAAACCGGTGATTTGTTTTCTCCCCAGGTGCTTTGGTGTCCATCAGAATCTTTACAAGATTTGGTAACAGCACTGCAACCACCGGTGGCGATCGCATCTGATAATAATCTTAACAGTAAAACATTAGATGCTATCAAAGGTAAAACCAAACTCTTCTTCACAGGTAGAGATGGTGCGATTCAATGGACTCCTGATGCTGACTTTGAAGCTTTTATCCAAGTCACAGAAAACAAATCTTCAAATTTGTAACAGGTTAGTGAAAAATATGGTATGATAATGATATAAATTAGTATCACCCTTATTCACTAAATTCTGTGAATTATATGAGAATTATGTGAATCAAGATTTGGAGAGGTGGCAGAGTGGTTGAATGCGGCACACTCGAAATGTGTTTTGGGGCAACTCAACGGGGGTTCGAATCCCCCCCTCTCCGTTACTAGAGATGTTTTCAGTCTGGAAGTTACGTTTCAAATTTTTATGTTTCACGCAAAGGCGCAAAGAAGCAAAGATAAAAAGATGGCAAGCAATAGAAAAGCTAGAATGTGATACAAATAGATGAAAACAGTTTTTAGGTGTCTGGAAAAGCTGCAAAAGCAGGACAACTTTACAGTTTTTAGGTAATTATAAATGTTGATAAAGCTACCGATAATTTAGCGTCAGGTACTTTATGAATAATTAATTTGCAAAGGAAAAAACGATGCGACTATCACAAATGTTATTTGTTACACTCCGGGATGATCCAGCAGACGCGGAAATTCCCAGTCATAAACTTTTACTTCGCGCAGGTTATATCCGTCGCATCGGTAGCGGTATTTATGCTTATCTGCCTTTCATGTGGCGTGTTTTACAAAAAGTTTCCCAAATAGTACGGGAAGAAATGAACGCCACTGGCGCACAAGAATGTTTGTTACCTCAATTACAACCTTCTGAATTATGGAAGGAGTCAGGAAGATGGGATACTTATACTAAAGCTGAAGGTATCATGTTTTCCCTAATTGATAGAAGGGAACAACAATTAGGTTTAGGTCCTACTCATGAGGAAGTAATTACGACAGTTGCCCGTGATATGATTCGCTCATATCGTCAATTACCGCTGCATTTATATCAAATTCAAACTAAATTTCGTGATGAAATTCGCCCTCGTTTTGGTTTAATGCGGGGTAGAGAATTTATCATGAAAGATGGTTATTCTTTCCATGTGGATGAGGAAAGTTTAAAGAAAACCTACCAGGATATGTACCAAGCATACAGTAATATGCTGCGCCGTTCTGGTTTAGCTTTTCGGGCTGTGGAAGCTGACTCTGGTGCTATTGGTGGTTCTGGTTCGACAGAATTTATGGTGTTAGCTGATGCGGGAGAAGATGAAGTTCTCTATACTGAAGATGGAAAATATGCAGCGAATGTAGAAAAGGCAATTTCTTTACCTGCGGATGCGGAAAGTTCACCTTTTACTACTTTTGAAAAACGGGAAACTCCAGGAACTGACACAATAGAAAAAGTTTGTGATTTCTTAAAATGTTCTCCTACCCAAATTGTCAAAAATGTTTTATATCAAACTGTTTATGATAATGGTTTGACTGTTTTGGTGTTGGTGAATATTCGCGGTGATCAGGAAGTTAATGATGTCAAATTACAAAATGAGTTGACTAAATTAGCTGAAAAATTTGGTGCTAAAACTATTCTTTCTTTGAGTGTACCCACTAATGAAATAATTGCAACTTGGGCAGCAAAATCTTTACCTTTAGGTTATATTGCACCCGATTTAGGTGATGATTATATTGCGGGAAGTAAACAGGTAAATTCTAAATTTGTGCAGTTGGTTGATAAAACCGCTGTTGAGTTAAAGAATTTTGTCACTGGTGCAAATGAAAGCAATTTTCATGTGGTTGGTGCAAATTGGGGTGAGCAGTTTAAATTACCTGATATTGTAGTAGATATTCGGAAAGCAAAAGCGGGCGATCGCTCTCTACACAACCCCAACCAAACCCTAGAAACAGCTAGAGGAATAGAAGTTGGTCACATTTTCCAACTCGGTACAAAATATTCCCAAGCTATGAATGCAACTTATACCAGTGAACAAGGGGAAGAAAAACCTTTAGTGATGGGTTGTTATGGTGTAGGAGTTTCCCGGTTAGCACAGTCAGCGGTTGAGCAGTCCTATGATAAAGATGGGATAATTTGGCCAGTAGCGATCGCACCTTATCACGCTATTATTTCCATTCCCAATGTTAACGACACCCAACAGGTAGAAATTGCCGAAAAACTCTACACAGAACTGAATAAAGCAGGTGTCGAAACCTTACTTGATGATCGTAATGAGCGAGCAGGTGTAAAATTCAAAGATGCTGACTTAATTGGCATTCCCTTTAGAATTGTTACAGGTCGCGCCATTGCTAATGGTAAAGTAGAAGTAGTAAAACGGGCAAACCGTGAATCTCAAGAAATTGCCATTGACGAAGTTGTAAATATATTACAACAATGGATTAAAGAAGCAGTAGAGAAGAAGCAGTAGAGGGATAAAATTAAACTCTTGTGGGGCAGGCATATTGCCTGCCAATAATATGTATTTGATTTGAGGATTCACAAGAAAGTTAAAACGAAAAGACTGGCGAAAAGACTGGGAAATTTAAATATTTTCACGAAAATTGAAGTTGTGTAAATATGTACCCACAAATTTCAGGAAACTGCCATTGAGAAATTGATTAATATATTAAAGATATTAAAGAATAGATTCAAGGAGCAAGCAAAAATACAGACAAGTAAGTAGTCGGTTGCAATTAAATATAAAATGTGGGATGGGCTTACTTCGATAAACTCGGTACAAGTCTTGCCCGTCAACAGGCTTCTAGCCTGTTCCACTATACTAACAATTAATTAAACCTACTTACTTATAGTTACTGTACACTGACTTATGGAAATATAATTTTACCTATCTATCCTGTGAGCGTGCGTATTTCAAGAATTGTTGAGATTGACATTAAAGTTGATGTGACGGTCTATAAATGTGAACCTAAAATTAAAGATAAGATAAAGTTGGGTGCAGGATGATAAATTGCTGAAACAGGCAAAATACAAAGTCAGCAGAATTTTCACACATTAAGGCATCTCTAGATTTTAAGAAACTACCCACGCATCCGTATCTTCTTTAGCCAGGCTACCCCTCTCTTAAACACTACTTCAGCCCTTTGTCAAGCAGGTTTTATATATGAATGAACAACAAAGAACTAATCGTAATATTTCTTCAGGTGTCATAGCAGCCGTCTCAGCCGCAGTGGTGGCAGTAAGTGGTGGGGTAGCTTGGTTGACTTCCCAAACTCCTCAAACTCCCATACCAGGAAACCCCTCTCAAAGCATTAAACAACCACAACAGCCATTAACTACCCAGCCGGGGAAAGAAGAAACTGCTAATATATATTGGCTCAAACCAACGGAAACAAGCTTTGAATTAGTTCCTCAGCCGATAAAAATTGCTGCTGCACAACCTAGCCAAGCTTTAGAAGCTGCTTTTGAAACTTTGTTAGCAGGTCCAACAGAAGGAACAGACTCAACAACTATTCCTCAAGGTACTAAACTGCTAGGTTTGAAAGCTGACAATAACGAAGTTCACGTTAATTTATCAGAAGATTTTACCAGTGGTGGGGGTAGTGCCTCAATGGTTGGCCGTGTAGGGCAGGTTGTCTACACTGCTACTAGTTTAAATCCTAACGCCAAAGTTTACATTGAAGTCAATGGTAAGCCATTAGAAGTTTTAGGTGGTGAAGGTGTGGAAATAGAACAACCACTAACTCGTAAAAGCTTTAACGAAAATTATCCTCTTTAGTCAGTAGTCGTAGGGGCGAAGTAGGGGCGAAGCATTCGGAAAATAACCTGTGATAAAAATTGATAATTTATCGCCCGAATGCTTCGCCCTTATAGGAAAATAGCCTTGGACAAAAATTGATAATTTATCGCCCGAATGCTTCGCCCTTATAGGAAAATAGCCTTGGACAAAAATTGATAATTTATCGCCCGAATGCTTCGCCCTTACAGGAAAATAACCTGTAATAAAAATTGATCATTGTTCGCCCGAATGCTTCGCCCGTACAGTAGTCAGTAGTTGATGATTTTTCCAGAACAAAAAGAACTGACAAAGGACAACTGACTAATTTTGATCAACTTCTTTTCAAGTTGTAGCGCAGCGATCGCAAATAGTCGTTAACATAACAATGAACAGGGTGCTGAGGACATCAATTGATAATCAAACTCCAACTACAACAGGGTTTTCCTGCTGACTCTGAGAACAGTTGACTTCTGGAACTTTTGACTTCTGGAACTGCTAACTGCTGACTGCTACTATAATTAATCTGGATTAATTCGCATTAAAGGTTGACCATATTCTACAGGTTCGCCATTTTGAACGAGAATTTCCATCACTTGTCCAGAGACTTCGGCTTCAATTTCGTTCATCAGTTTCATAGCTTCGATGATGCAGACTGATTGACCTACTTTAACGCGATCGCCCACTTCCACAAATGGCGCTTCACCTGGTGCGGGTGCGCGATAAAAAGTTCCCACCATCGGAGACTGGACTTCTACAAATCGAGAGGCGGCGGCGTTAACAGCTAAAGGTGATTGTGCTGTAGCCGAATTATCACGACTTGTAGTTATTTCTGGTAATTGTATGGGTGCTGTTTGGGTTGCTGGTGCAGGTGTCAATCCTGGACTAACCATACCACCTAACTGAGCTTGACCGACCGACAGTACAGAATTATTTCCACCTTTACGCACTGTTAGCTCAAAGTCATCGCTTTTAAGTGATACTTCGGTAATATCAGTTTGTGCAATAGTAGCTAATAGTTGGCGGATTTCATTAAAATCTAATGGCACAGTATTTTTTACCTCGACCTAACCGTAAATCAGAATCTTATTCTCCCATTCAGGAGGTAATACCCAGAAATTTGGTGTGATTTCCAGGTACTACGGGAAATTGTTCATTTCTCCAACCTCGCTGGATGACAAGGGCTGGAAATCGATCTGGGATATCCACAAAAAAGCGGCTTATTCCCTGCCTAAATATTTATCTTCTCTGGTATCTATCTTGATCCGTTCACCTTGAGAAATAAACAGGGGAACCATGACAGTTGCGCCGGTTTCTACCTTCGCTGGTTTAGTACCACCTGTAGCGGTATCACCTTTCACACCAGGATCAGTTTCAACTACTTCGAGAACCACAGAATTAGGTAATTCAACTTCTAGCACTTGTTCGCCCCAACGAATAACGTTGACTTCCATACCTTCTTTGAGGTACTTAACGCGATCGCCAATTTGTGCAGCACTTAATCTACCTTCTTCATAAGTTTCCATATCCATAAAGATGAATTCTTCACCTTCTTTATAGGTATGTTGCATTGTCAGTTTTTCAAGAGTAGCCTGTGGCACAGTTTCACCAGCCCGGAAAGTCCGTTCTAAAACCTTGCCGGTTTGGACATTTTTAATAGTTGTCCGTACAAAGGCAGAACCTTTACCTGGCTTAACGTGAAGGAAATCAATCACCCGCCATACAGACCCGTCGAGGACGATAGAAACACCGGGTCGAAAGTCATTACTAGAGATCATGAAACTTGCAAATTTTGGAAGATAGTCGGCATTTATTGTACCTGTTATTAGGGGATAGGGAATAGGGAATAGGGAATAGGGAAGGTAAATAACCCAATTACCCATTACCAATTACCCATTACCCATTACCAATCCGCAATATGGGAAGATGAATGATGGGTTACTTCCCAGTTCATACAGTTAACAATTTGATGCTGCATTTGAGAAATTCCATGTTTAACTTCATAAAATCCTGGCTGAAATACAGCCTCAAGACCATGCTGCTGGTAACAATACTTGTAGGAATAAGCACTGCTGGGTGGACTTCCTTTAGTTATGCAGCCCTGCCATCTGGTAACGCTATCACTGACGGTAAAGCTTTGTTACGGTATGCACTGCCCATTGATAATCAACCAGTACGCAAACTGCAAGCTAGTTTAGAAGATATTTCTAACCAACTACGTGCTAATAAGCGATGGAGTGCGGTTTCTAGAGACCTCAGCCAAGCTTCCCGGATTCTCGATAAACCTTCCCAAATCTTAACAAGCGTTCCCGCAGAACGCCAACCCCAAGCCGAAACTTGGATTGCTGATTTAAAATCTGGCATTGCAGAATTGCAAGAAGTAGTTAAAAACAAACAAAAAGACCCTATTCTGGAAGGCAGAGCGAAATTACTCAATCTTGTGACTTTGTTAGAAGAGTCAATGGTGACAGAATTTCCTTTTGAAGTTCCTGCTAAGTTTAGTAATTTACCTCAACTTAAAGGCCGCGCTACTATTGCCATTAAAACCAATAAAGGATATCTGACTGTAGTGGTAGATGGTTATAGCGCCCCAGTGACTGCTGGTAATTTTGTCGACTTGGTGCAACGGGGTTTTTATAACGGTTTAGAATTTACCCGTTCTGAAGAATCTTATGTATTACAAACAGGAGATCCTGAAGGTAAAGAAGTCGGTTTTATTGATCCTGCAACTGGTAAATATCGGGCTATTCCTTTAGAAATTTTAGTAGAAGGCGAAAAAGAACCAACTTATGGTATTACTTTGGAAGATGCTGGACGTTATCTTGATATGCCAGTATTACCTTTTTCTTCTTTTGGTGCTTTAGCAATGGCACGTCCTGAAGGTAATGTAGATGGTGGTTCTTCTCAGGTTTTCTTCTTTTTATTTGAACCAGAATTAACTCCTGCTGGACGTAATCTTTTAGATGGTCGCTATTCTGTTTTTGGTTATTTGACTGAAGGTAAGGACATTTTAGATAAGCTCAAAGCAGGTGACAAAATTGAATCTGCTACGGTTGTTCAAGGAATTGAAAATTTAGTTCAGCCACAAGCAGCTTAGTTAATTTTGGATTTTAGATTTTGGATTTTGGATTTATTCTGAAATCTAAAATCTATCTGGTTTGTTGTTGTTTGTTGTTTATTATAGCAATTACCATTCAAGTGAGATACAGGCTTTAATAATTAAACGCAGATGGACGCAGATTAACGCAGATGATTTTTGACAGAAAACCGATACCTAACGTAAGTTGCTAGTTAGGGAAACTGTCTGAATCAGGATGTCCAGGATTTCAGGATTTACAGGATGAAAACAGGGATTTCATCACCTATTAACAATTACCAATTACCCATTAACAGCCTCAACTACATAACTAGCAACTTGGGTTACCTAATAAATATAATGATATAGTTAGGAAAATTCACAAAAATTTATATCCTGCTGTTGTTAGTTTAGCCTTGATTTTGGGAAACCTGTAAATATAGGTAAAAGACAGTGAGGCTAAGATTTATGACTAATTCAAATTCAGAACTAAGTTTAGCAGCTTTAGCAGAGCGAATTTCTCAGGTTGAACGGGAACAGGAATTAAGACGAAAAAATATTGCTTGGTTAAAACAGTATTTTGATGAATTGAAACAGGATTTTAATAATAGACCAGAATTAGTACAAGTTCAAAATTTGCAACAAGAGATAGTCAATTTAACTGCTCAAGTTGCTGATTTACAACAGCGTCTAAATGAGTCATATAATGAAAAGGAAAATTTACAGGATGGTGAAAATTCTAATGATGTGAAAATTTTAGATGATGCAGAAATAGTAAAACAGTTTTTTGAGAGGGTAGATAAACAACAAAATCAAGGTGAGTTGATAGAAAAAGCGGGTGAAGTTGAAAATGTTGATGTTGGTGAGAGTGAGGAAGAAAAGGAAGTTGATGTAGTTTTTGAGGAAACGGAAGATAGCAGAAATTTCAATGATTTAGAATTTAAGATTGAAAGGGTGATGTGGTTAGTTAATAGGATGTATACAGCAGAGGAAGATTATCAGGATATTGCTGTTAGTGCAGAGGAATTTTGGCAAAGGTATGAAGTAGGAGAACGGGATTTTACAGGTATTAATTTAGCTGGTGTAGATTTGAGTTTGCTAACAATAAGCAGGGTCAATTTTACTCAAGCTAATTTGAAAAATGCTAATCTCCAGGGTATTAAAATGCACTCTGTAAAATTAGATGGTGCAAATCTTCAGGGTGTAGATATTAGTAATAGTAGCTTATTTGATTGTACCTTGCATGAAGCTAATTTTTATAATGCCAATCTTGAGAATATCAAACTTACCTCAGTCAGTCTAGAAAATGCCAAATTTAGAAAAGCAAACCTAACTGGAGCGAATCTTTATCAAATTAACATGAACGGTGCTAATTTAACAGGCGCTAATTTGAGCAAGGCAAATTTGAGAAAATCAAAGCTAATTGGAGCAGATTTGAATAACGCTAATTTGAGTAAAACTAATCTTTTTGAAACAAACTTTGAAGGTGCAAATCTTGAAGGTGTCAATCTCCAAAAAGCTATTTACAATCTGCAAACCATCTTACCTAAAGATTTTGCAATTTCTCAAGCTGGTGCTTATTTAATTGCTCCTGGTGCTTCCTTGACAAACGCTGACTTATCTGGTTATGACTTACAACAAGTAAATTTAACTGGTGCTAATTTAACAAATTCAAAGTTAGAATTAGCCAATCTTCAAGGTGCAGATTTAAGTCAGGCTAACTTGAGTAGCGCAAATTTAACTAAGGCAAATTTGAACAGTGCAAAACTACTTCAAGCCAATCTAAAGGCTGCTAATTTAAGTGAAGCAAATTTAGAGATTGCCAACTTAACTGCTGCTCAAATGACTCATGCAAATTTGATGAAAATATCGTTACATAGTGCTAATTTAACTGCTGCTGAAATGTCTGGTGCAAATTTAATAAACGCCAAATTTGATTATGCTAATTTCAGTGGTGCTAATCTTAGTGGAGTAAACTTGGTTGGTGTGACTCTTAGCGGTAATTTCAGTGGTGCTAATTTAACTAACACAAACCTTTGTGGTGCATCTCTCCAGTCTTTAAACCTATGTGGAGCTAACCTAACTTCAGCCGACTTGCGTGGTGCTAATTTGATTAATGCCAAGCTAGAAAAAGCGAATCTAAAAAACGCAAATATTAGCGGTGCAAACCTAGAAAATGCAAAGCTTACTGGTGCAATAATGCCAGATGGAACAACCCATGATTAGAATTTAACGAGGTTTACCAGAAAATCTCACATTTTTACTGTAGGTTAGATTTACAAACAACCTAACCTACAATTTAGACCAACTTACCTGCATTCAAAACCTGCTCAACTGTAAGATTCAATTCAGGAAAAGTCCGCGATATAATTTTTTCATTAGCAGTAAATACTGTATCTTCATATAATCCCTCTTCTAGCAATAAAACAGAAATCTTATTGTCTAAAGGATCTACTATCCAATATTCAGGAACTCCTAAAGCAGCATATTCCGATCTTTTATAACGATAATCTCTTTTTACCGATTCTGGACTGACAACTTCTACAATTAATAATGGTGCTGACTCAAACACAGCAGAAGCATTTATCAGTTCTTTCGCATCTTCTTCCGTCACCACACACAAATCACTCAACCGCGATTTATTTTTACTCGTTCTCACCCCAGTTTCCCGAAAACACAACCAAGGTAAACTTAAAGTTTGAATTTCTACATCTATATTTTTTTCCAAAAATTTGCAAATCAAAAAATGTTCAATCGTAGGTGGATTCATAATTTCTAATTGTCCATCAACCAGTTCAGATTTAAACCCAGATTCATCTTCATAATTTAAGTATTCTTTAAAAGTCAGACTTCTTACTGCTGTGTTAACCATCTTGATTACCCCTAGATGTTAGTTGTATATTAACCTATAAGTGAAATGAAAATTGTCAGAACTTGGGGATCTATTTGCTGGAATGTTGTAATTAATCTTCATCATCTGCTGTAAGTTCCATTTCCTCAGTTTCATTAATATCAGGAGATTCAGCAACCATCACTAATTCATTATCTACATGATGATTATGCCGCCATTCATCCAAGACATCTTTAACTAATACTTCTTGTACCCAAATTTTAGCAACAACGGTTAAAGGTAATGCCAAAAATAATCCTAAAAAGCCAAAAAAGGTCACAAAAAACAACTGAGAAATTAAAGTTACTGCTGGTAGTAAAGATACCTGATGCGCCATGACTATGGGCGTGATAAAATTACTCTCAGCTTGTTGAATAAAAAAGTAGAGAATCAAGACAAAAATAGGTTTCCAGGGAGAATCTAAAAGAGCGATCGCCATTGCTGGAACTACACTCATAGTTGGTCCCAAGTTGGGAATTAAATTCATAAAACCTGCTAAAACTCCCAAGGCTAAAGCAGCTTTAACACCCAACAGCGATAAGCCGATCAAACTCATCAATCCTACTACACAAACAGCAAGAAAAGCCCCTGATACCCATCTTTCTAAGGAAAGCTCACATTGATCTAAAATTCCCTCTACCCGTCGGCGATAAAATGAAGGAAATAGCCTCACAAATACTTTCCGATAAGCATTAGGATTAACTAAAAACATCCCAGTTAAAACTAGAACTAATAAAATATTAAGGACAATTACCAAAGAACCAGAAACAAAAGCAAAAGAATTTCCTAATACTCGATTAATTAAAGGTTGTGCTTCGGCAACTAAACTGTTTATATCAGGAATAAAAACTTCCAATTGTTCAGGAATGTGAGTTCTCTGTTCATCAATCCAAGTATTAATACGTTCAAAACCTTGGGGAACTCGATAGGTTAATTCTTGAAATTGTTGGGCGAAAGGTGGCACAATTAACCAGAAAAAACCTATTACACCCGCTAAAAAAATCATCACTGACAAAAAAACCGCAAACCCACTTTTTATGCCTAAATTTTGGAAAGTTCGTGCTAACCGATTTAAGGTAGTTGCTAACACAACAGCAGCAAATATCAGTAACAGCACTTCCCGCAGTTGCCACAATATATATAAAGAGAGAACTAAGGTGATTAAACCTATCCATTGACCAAGTTTCACAGACTAAACTCCCAAACCTTGGTGAGATGAAATTTTAGTAGTCATTTAACAGTCAGTAGGGGTTAGCACTGCTAAACCCGTACAGTAGTCAGAATATTTGATTAATTGGTAGATGATCAAATATTACGTTTGCAGGTGTGCTTTAAAAAGCCTACGGGCGAAGCATTCGGGCGAGCAATTATAAATTTTTGTCCCAGGCTATTTTCCGAATGCTTCGCCCCTACTTTGTTTTTGTGTTGGCATTCGCCAAAGTAAGAGAGTTATCAGAATTACAGTAGGCAACAAAACTAAAATCAGCGCGTTTAATGATGTACCTGGGATTAACACCATTGGTCCTGCATACTTAATCAAAAACGAGATGACAGTTGACAAAAGAAGTAGTTTCAGCAAGAAGAATAGTTGATTTTTCATAAAAGTGCGGGAATACACATTTTTTTGGTAGGGTATACACGAATTTAGACTTGAAGATTGATTCTGAACATTCTCTACAATAGAAATCAGACACAAAACTTTACTTGTGCATCTTCCTACCGTAGTAGCTCTGAATGTAATTGGTAGATTAATACCTATAGCTCTAGCATTATACCAATTTTCTTTGGGAAATGCTCTAGTAATTCTGCTAGTTACGGCTATTTTTAGATTGGTCAGTTAGTTTGCAGCAAGATTAGCATCAAAATTGACAATTGACAATTGATAATTGTTTCATTCAAGGTTTAAAACCTCCTCTTTCAAGGGGAAAAAGTCCAAGATTCCGCTTTTTCAAGACTCTGAATTTAAAGGAGAGGTAATTGTTAATTGACAATTGATAATTGACAATTGTTGAGCCATTAGCAATGAGCAAATTTTATAGAGGTAAATTATCATGCCTGTAGAAACAAATAATAATAATAAAAACAAAATGAAAACGCCAAAAATTCGACAGTTTGGTGGTAGCTTCCTAATTTTACTAACTTTGTTATTGCTGCTGAATTTGATAGTTCCCAGTATTTTAGGACCACGATTGCAGCAAGTTCCTTATAGTGATTTTATTGATCAGGTAAAAGCGGGTAAAGTGGAAAAAGCAGTTGTGGGGAGCGATCGCATTGAATACGCAATCAAAACCGAAAATCCTGAAGGTAAAACCGTGGAACAGGTATTTAGAACCACACCTGTAGCTATTGATTTGGATTTACCCAAAATTCTGCGGGAAAATAATGTAGAATTTGCCGCACCTCCACCAAATGAAAACGCTTGGATTGCTACTATATTAAGTTGGGTTGCTCCTCCATTAATTTTCTTTGGAATTTGGGCCTTTTTAATGAGTCGTCAAGGTGGAGGACCAGCAGCATTAACAGTTGGTAAAAGCAAAGCGCGGATTTATTCTGAAGGTAGCACTGGGGTAAAATTCCCAGATGTTGCAGGTGTGGATGAAGCAAAAGCAGAATTAGAAGAAATAGTTGATTTCTTGAAAAACGCTGCTAAATACACAAATTTAGGAGCAAAAATTCCCAAAGGTGTCTTATTAGTTGGACCTCCAGGAACTGGTAAAACATTATTAGCAAAAGCTATTGCTGGTGAAGCGGGTGTTCCTTTCTTTAGTATTTCCGGTTCTGAATTTATTGAATTATTTGTAGGGGTTGGTGCTGCAAGAGTTAGAGATTTATTTGAACAAGCAAAACAACAAGCACCCTGTATTGTTTTCATTGATGAGTTAGACGCTTTAGGTAAATCTCGCGGTGGTGCTGGTGGTTTCGTTGGTGGTAACGATGAAAGAGAACAAACATTAAACCAATTATTAACAGAAATGGATGGTTTTGATGCTAACACTGGTGTTATTATCATCGCTGCTACTAACCGTCCTGAAGTTCTCGATCCTGCTTTACGTCGTCCTGGTCGTTTTGACCGTCAAATTGTGGTAGATAGACCTGATAAAATTGGTAGGGAAGCTATTCTTAAAGTCCACGCGAGAAATGTCAAATTAGCAGAAGATGTTGATTTAGGAATTATTGCTACTCGTACCCCTGGTTTTGCCGGTGCAGATTTAGCAAATTTAGTAAATGAAGCTGCATTATTAGCCGCAAGAAATAACCGTCAAGCAGTATTAATGGCTGACTTTAATGAAGCTATCGAAAGACTAATTGCCGGTTTAGAAAAACGTTCTCGTGTCTTAAATGAAATTGAGAAAAAAACCGTTGCTTATCATGAAGTCGGTCATGCTATAGTTGGTGCATTAATGCCAGGAGCAGGTAAAGTAGAAAAAATCTCTGTTGTTCCTCGTGGTGTAGGTGCTTTGGGTTATACAATTCAAATGCCAGAAGAAGACAGATTTTTGATGGTAGAAGATGAAATTCGTGGACGTATTGCCACTTTATTAGGTGGACGTTCTTCGGAAGAAATTGTATTTGGTAAAGTTTCCACTGGTGCTGCTGACGATATTCAAAAAGCCACAGATTTAGCGGAAAGAGCGATTACAATTTATGGGATGAGTAATAAACTCGGACCTGTTGCATTTGAAAAAGTCCAACAGCAGTTTATTGAAGGTTATGGCAATCCTCGACGTTCAATTAGTCCGCAAATGACGCAAGAAATTGACCGCGAAGTGAAGGAAATTGTTGATAATGCTCACCACATTGCTTTGAGTATTCTGCAAAATAACCGCGATTTATTAGAGGAAATTTCTCAGGAATTATTAGAGAAGGAAATTCTCGAAGGTGGTTATTTACGAGAAAAGCTTTCTCAAGCTCAAGCACCTGATGAAATGGATGAATGGTTGAGAAATGGTCAGTTAGATGCTGATAAACCTTTGTTGCAAACGCTCTTGGTTTAGTGTGCGATAAATGTAGGGATTTACGGTAGGGGTTTAGCAACGCTAAACCCCTACATTTTTGATTTTTAACGGAGTCTTTTTAGTGCCAGAACCAAGACGTATATTAGGCTCACTGAAAATACCACCCTTGACAATTTCTCCTTTTCCTTAACTTTTCACCAATGCCTTCGATTATCTACTTATTTAAGCTGATTAATACCCATGATAACTTAACAAGTAAAGTCCAGACTAGCATCAGTGATCCCAACTAACTACCAATTTTCAACTTCTGATTCCGCAATAGCTAAAGATTTGTTGCAACTCTTAATGATTTATTTCCCTTTTCACGCCTAGACCTTGGTACACTGTATTTCATACAAATGTCATTATTGTCCTTGGTTCAAAATTAAGAAAGACACTCACTGCAAGCAAACATGGTAGATTCCCTAAAAAAACCAGGCTTTGAAGAAATGCGTCCTGGGGTGAAAGTACCCTCTAAAGAAACCCTTTTAACACCCCGGTTTTACACAACCGATTTTGATGAAATGGCGCGGATGGATATCTCCGTCAACGAAGACGAGTTAAAAGCCATCCTTGAAGAATTCCGGGTTGACTATAACCGCCATCACTTTGTCCGGGATGCCGAATTTGAACAATCCTGGGATCATATTGATGGGGAAACTCGCCAGTTGTTCATTGAATTTCTGGAACGTTCCTGTACTGCAGAGTTTTCCGGCTTTTTACTTTACAAAGAACTCGGCCGCCGCTTAAAAGATAAAAGCCCTGTATTGGCTGAATGCTTTAACTTAATGTCACGGGATGAAGCACGTCACGCAGGGTTTTTAAACAAGGCAATGTCAGACTTTAATCTATCCTTAGATTTAGGATTTTTGACCAAGAGCCGCAATTATACCTTCTTTAAGCCCAAATTCATCTTCTACGCTACCTATCTTTCTGAGAAGATTGGTTATTGGCGTTATATCACCATTTATCGTCATTTAGAACAACATCCTGAAGATAGAATTTACCCAATTTTCCGCTTCTTTGAAAATTGGTGTCAGGATGAAAACCGTCATGGTGACTTTTTTGATGCCATCATGAGAGCGCAACCCCAAATGCTCAATGACTGGAAAGCTAAACTCTGGAGTCGGTTCTTCCTGTTGTCAGTATTTGCTACCATGTATCTCAATGATATTCAGCGTAAAGATTTCTATGCTGCTATAGGTTTGGATGCACGGGAATACGACATTTATGTGATTAAGAAGACTAATGAAACTGCTGGAAGAGTCTTCCCCGTCATGTTAGATGTGGATAATCCAGAGTTTTACGAGCGTTTGGATGTTTGTGTCAAGAATAACGAAAAATTGAGCGCAATTTCCAACTCCAATACACCCAAATTCCTGCAATTCTTCCAAAAACTGCCAATTTACATTTCTCATGGTTGGCAATTGTTAAACTTGTACCTAATTAGACCCATTGATGCGGTTTCGACTCATGGTCAAGCTAGATAACTTTACTTAAATGTGTAAAAACACCAGTGGTTCTGTTGTTAACAGAGCCACTTTTTTTAGCATTTTGTATGTAATTTTAGGGAGAAAATTCGCAAAATTGAACGTCAGCAGTTGTATATTAACTAAGAAATTTAGATATAATTCCCATGCTTCAGAGTTTGACTAAAAAACTACCAATATTAGTATCTTTTTGCTTAGTAAATAGCTATTTTTTACCTGCGATCGCTGTAGATGTTTGTACAGAAAACCTAACTAAAGGAGAATATAAATACTATAACAGGAGGCAGGAGGAAAAGCCTTATTATATCTAGGTTTCAAGGATTAATAATGTCCTAATTATTCTGGCTACAGCTATAATAAAATTAGCGATCGCTATCATGACTCAGATCGAAAACGAGATGTTCTTTAGGTGAACGTTCTGCCCAACAAAAATTAAGGTGGCAAGGTTCAATTCGGAGAAATAGATAATGAGTAAATAAATCAGTTATAATCAGTTATTCACTCTTAGAAGATTTACTTTGTTCGCCAACTATTTGGTAAAGAACACTACCAGTTAAGTCTAGCAATTGGTCGAGAAAAACACCAATAACAGCGATGTAGAGTAAAGCATCAATGATGTATCGTGGGTTGTTGACTTTATAACCATTCCAAACTAAAAAGCCCAACCCTTTTGAACCTGCAAGCATTTCTGTAGCAATGACTGTAAACCAAGCTATCCACATACCTAGTCTTAAAGCTTTAAATATGTAATGAATAGCTACGCGAGAGTTATTATCTTGTTGGCGAAATTTATGAATACCTGTGGCAGTTTCCACAATTATCGCCCAAAGAACACCAACAAAAACTACAAAAATAGCTGCCGTTTCATTTTCTTTAAATAAAATCAGCGCAATAGGTAAAAAGGCAATAGAAGGAATGCTATTTGGGATTTGGAATAACCTACTAAATAGCTGATAAACTATGCCATTAATACCAATAACAAAACCAATGAATATCCCTAAAATAACGGCTGGGATATAACCTACAAATAACCGTTGTAAAGTGGCTACAATGTCTACTAAGATACTATTTTCCATTCCTCAGTTATGATTTGAAACGTCGTGAAGATGAATAAGTAGTAATGCTCAATACCTGTGGAAGGGAAACAGAAAAATCTGATAAAAACATCTAACTAATTAGAGTAGGAGTCAGGAGTCAGGATCAAAACCAGCTTTGTGTATAGGTTTCAATTTAAATTATGTACCTAATTGATCTGCGCTCTGCTGTTAAATCTAATTTAAATCTAGTGAAAATCTTTCAAAAAATCAAGTTGTAATTTCTAAATTAAATATTTTTTCAAGAATTAAATTTTATGCTGTAAATTATCAAGAGTTAATAACATATTAAGGATGAAATTATAACATTTAAATTCCATCCTTTATGCTAAATCATTTACCCATGTTGCGTTTCATTTGTTCCAACTCATCTTGCGTTTCCCAACGACGAAACTTTTCTTCTAAATCATCAAACTGGCTAGAATAACTACTAGCTGGAGTTTGCCAAGTATTGGTTTCTAAACGTTGCTGAGTTTGGGCTTGTGCGCGTGCTTTTTGCGCTTCTGCTGCTTTTGCTTGGACCTCTTGACGACGCTGTTGAATTTTGCGTAGTAATTCTTGAGATTGGGTAATGCGTTCTTTTAAACCTTGCATCTGTCCCCATTTTTGATTTCCTTCCCGCAAAAGTGCGTCTTCTCTTGCTTGTGCTGGTATAGCTAAATCTTCTCTACCTGCGGACTTGGCTTTTTGCACACGGATATGCCAGCGTTGTATTTCCTGTGCTGTTTCTAGTATTTCATCTTGCGATCGCTTTTCTTGTAATTTTAAATCTGCAATCAATTTTAGTGTATCATCTTCTTGCTCTCGTAGCTGTTCTGACAGCATTTCTAACTCCAGATGGGGGTTATTTCGCAAAAATTCTTCTAAACGTGCTTCTAAAAACCGACTTAAATCATCAAATAAACCCACTGTGAGAACTCCAAATTAAAGTGGTGTGATTATTTTATTGTAATAATTATTATCTACAATGGCATTTACAAAAGCTATCAGTAATCAGTAATCAGCTATTCTCTAGAGAGAGATTAAGTTAATAACAAGGATGCTCTCGGTTTGTCAAATTACACCAGTGTTAATAATAGCAATTTACAACCTATTATTGATGGTTTTAGGGTCTTGCTGATAGCTGAATGCTGACGATTAGTTTTACACTTTTATCCTATTTTAATCACAGTTTTCGCTAGTACAGTATCAAGGGATTCCTTTTAAACTTAATAAAGATTATAGAATTAGGAGTATAGCAGTTACCAGAAAATGTAGGATATGCGCTATCAAGTTAAGTTGAACAAAATAGATCAAGTCTATGCTATTTGGTGTCCTGCATTACCCGGATGCTGGACTGTAGGTGATACAGAACAGGAAGCATTAGAAAAAATCAAATATGTGATTAAAGACTACTTACAAGGATTTGATGAAATTGCTAAAAATGCCGATTTTTATTATATAGATGTACCGT
This sequence comes from Sphaerospermopsis sp. LEGE 00249, assembly GCF_014299995.1. Classification (NCBI taxonomy): domain Bacteria; kingdom Bacillati; phylum Cyanobacteriota; class Cyanophyceae; order Nostocales; family Aphanizomenonaceae; genus Sphaerospermopsis; species Sphaerospermopsis sp. LEGE 00249. The sequence continues at coordinate 22,336 of NZ_JACJUZ010000017.1, forward strand.
GAAAATCTCATTAGTATTTTGATGTTTGAGTTATGTTTGAGTTATGTTTTAATTATGTTTTATTTACTTAAATTGGTGTCAACCAATAAGTAATACCGCTTATTATTTTTTCCTGTAAACCAAATTTTGGTAAACTCTCTTCATCCCAACCCAGATAAGTCCAGTGAGGTACATCTTTTGCAACAGTTTGAAACCAACCATTTTGGTTTAATGCTTCTCTTTGTTCTTGGTTAGATACTCTTAAATCAAGTGCTAAACCCCAGAGATGTTGTGAAGTTCCTGGAGGTGCAACTACACTGAGAATATTAGTTTCTTTTCCTTGTTTTACTTGTTCTAAAGTTTGGTTATTTGTATATTTCTGCCAAAATCGTAAATTGGTAGCAAAACTACGTGTACAATCACCAGAATAACCAGATTTTAAAGGTATATCTATGATATTTCTGGCTTGATTAAACGCATCTGCGGCGGCTTTCTGCAGGTAACATTCTTGTGTACCTTCAACTAGGGTTAGTTGTAGATTATCCTGAATTTGTTTAGTATCCTGTTCATTATCTACAATGACTTTTGGTGGCAGTTTAATTTCTGGATTTTGATTAATAAATATTGCACCATAGGCACGAAGTAAGATATATTCATAGGTGTTAGTTTGGGGAAGATTTTGTAGTTGGTAATTTATAGTATCTAAAAACTTTTTTTGTGCGTCAAATTGCTGATTTGGAATAAATTTTGATACTGATGACTCAGGATTATCTTTGCGGATGGTGATCAAATTCGGCGATGGTTGGTTATATCTAAGATAGAGGATAGTAAAGGTACTAGAAAATAGTAAGATAATCAGGGTGGTTAATGAAATTTGTATTAAATATTTTTTGGTTTTAGGTTGGAGTCTCATGGTTGAAGATATTTTTGATATTTATTTTGATATTGATGATTTTAGCCTATATCAAAAATATGTTAGTTCAACATTAACTAAATCAGGAAATCAGGATTTATTGTTGGAATTTTTACTATTGTAATAACTTTAACCTGATTAAACTACAAAATTCTATAAAAGTCTGAAATGTAGGAAGATGGGTATTTTCAGATTTTATCCTATCTATTAGTTGCTGTAGGTAGAATTGTTTGACTACATCACCAGGATTTCTTTTAGAATAGTAAATATTTTTTACTCGAAATAGTTCTTTTAAATATGCTTCATGAAATTGAGCATGAGTGTTAAAATTTTGATATTGTCCCATTAGTTCAGGACAATCTATCGAAACATCATAATAACGAGTATATTCTAATAATGGTTTATCCTGCGGGTTTCTAGTGTATATTTTACGATTTCCTAAAAACCAAGTTTCTAAACAACGATTTTGGATAATTATTACCATTTCAATATTATCCATGTCTGGTTTTTCTCTTTTCAGAAAATCGTAAATTTCTTGTTTAATTTCACTAACTGTATTTTCTTCCGCATCTAAACAAAGCACAAGATAGTTATATTTTCCATTTTCTTGAATATCTAAAATAGCATTAGGAAGATGATCATAAATTATGGAAGGATATCCATTAGCACTGAACAAATAAAAGTTATTTTTATCTACTTCATCAAAATTTTTAACCTGTTGTAATTCTGGTAAAAGATGTTTTAACCAAGCTGGATAAACTTTGTTTTCTGTTCTTTTACCTTCTACAAGAAAATAAAGGTTCATTATGCTGTAATTCCTTCCTTGTATTCCTCAAGATTCATTAATTGCATAAATGCTTGATGTCTAGATTTTCCTAAGTTTAAATCTTTCGCATCTCTAGCAGTTACTACCCCACCTTTGCGGGTGATGATTTTCCAATGTTCCATCCCAATATTATTGATAATGTAGGGATGGTGACTGGTAATGATAAATTGCAAGTTTCTATTTTCTAAAATTAATTCAGTGAGAATATCAATACAATTAACGCCTAAGCTATTTTCAAATTCATCTATTAAAATTACTGTTCCTTTCGCAGATAAATACAGTTCACTGATGTGCATTAATGTTCTCATCATTCCTGAAGAAATTTGGTGCTGATTAATCCATCTATTAACACCTTTTTCTTGTATATTAACCAAAGGATATTCTGCTATAACTTTAGGTAAATCTTCGTCTTGATCTGGTTCTAATTTTATATCTTCAACTTGGACAAAAATATCTCTAAAGTTGTCTTTGATTTGATTGAATACTTCTGGAAAGTGATTGTATGCTAACGCTAGTTTAATTTGAGTTGGTAAATTACTTTCTTGAAGATCATCTAAATTCAAAGATGAATATTTTTTGGTTAATGGAGCATACTTGATAAAATGAAATGTATTTATAGAAATTGATTGATCACTATATATTATACTATTAAAGCTGTCTTGTACAGGCGAAATATCTTCCTCTTCACTTAATATCGCTACTGCACTTTGAAAGGGGGATAATTTTGGTAAAGTTAAATCATGGAATTTAATTTCTTGATGATCTCTTTGAATAATCTTCTTATCATTTGCTAATAGAACCTCACTGATGATTCTAAATTTATTTTCTTTATTCTCTTCATCATCTAAAAGAGTTAATGAAATCTGTTGTGTTTCAAATTCTCCACTCCAATAATATTCTATACCGTTATTGGCTGTAAAATAAATTTGCCACTTGACACCATTCAATGATTTGCCATTAGCTATATTTTGTAAAGCAATGATAGATTGTAATATTTGAGTTTTTCCTACACCTGAAATACCAACTAAAAGCGTTAAATCAGAAAAAGTAATTGGTTCTAATTGCCACTCTAGTTCACGGTCATAGTAGCTTAATTGATTAATTTTCATGATTTCAGTTGATTGTACATACAAAAGATATCATCTAAATATTATCGGATTTTATATGAACATTCCAGAACTACATCCTGTAAATCCTTAAATCCTGTACTTCAGCTTCGCTCAGTAACCAGACATCCTGATTCTGACAACTAACCCAAATATACGCTAAAATACCCACAGTAACTAACTTTTTAAACATTTAACTTTTAATTCCTAACTACTTATGACCATGCAAAATGCTGTTCAATTCCAAGACGCTTATGATGTGATTGTAGTGGGTGCAGGCCACTCCGGTTGTGAAGCAGCTTTAGCTACCTCCCGCCTCGGTTGTCGCACTCTCCTGTTAACCCTTAACCTGGATAAAATCGCTTGGCAACCTTGTAACCCCGCAGTCGGTGGACCTGCTAAGTCCCAACTTACCCACGAAGTAGATGCTTTGGGTGGGGAAATTGGGAAAATGGCCGATCGCACCTATTTACAAAAACGCATTCTCAACTCTTCTAGAGGTCCAGCAGTTTGGGCATTACGGGCCCAAACCGATAAGCGCGAATATGCAGCAGTCATGAAAGGAATTGTCGAGAACCAAGAAAATTTGACAATTCGTGAAGGCATGGTGACAGATTTAATCTTAGGAAAAAATGATGAAATAATAGGTGTAGAAACTTATTTTGGTGTCGCTTTTGAATGTAAAGCCGTAATTTTAACCACTGGTACATTTTTAGGTGGGAGAATTTGGGTAGGTAACAAGTCTATGGAAGCTGGCCGCGCAGGTGAATTTGCGGCCGTAGGTTTAACAGACACCCTTAACCGCTTGGGTTTTGAAACCGGAAGATTAAAAACCGGTACACCTGCAAGGGTAGATAAGCGGTCTGTAGATTACAGTAAAATGGAACTTCAACCAGGAGATGAGGAAGTTCGCTGGTTTAGTTTTGACCCCCAAGCGTGGGTAGAACGGGAACAAATTCCCTGTCACATGACAAGAACTACTAAAGAAACTCATCGCTTAATTGAAGAAAATTTGCATCTATCCCCGGTTTATGGTGGATGGGTTGATGCCAAGGGTCCCCGTTATTGTCCCAGTATTGAAGATAAGATAGTCCGCTTTGCAGATAAAGAAAGTCATCAAATCTTCATTGAACCAGAAGGACGGGATATACCAGAATTATACATTCAAGGTTTTTCCACTGGTTTACCGGAAAATCTGCAAATCCTGATGCTGCGGAGTCTTCCCGGTTTGGAAAACTGCTTTATGTTGCGTCCTGCCTATGCTGTAGAGTACGATTATTTACCTGCAACCCAGTGTTATCCCTCATTGATGACCAAGAAAGTAGAAGGGTTGTTTTGTGCAGGACAAATTAACGGTACAACCGGTTATGAAGAAGCTGCTGCCCAGGGTTTAGTAGCGGGTGTAAATGCGGCGCGGTTTGTCCGGGGTCAGGAAATGATTATTTTCCCACGTGAACAAAGTTACATCGGGACTTTAGTTGATGACCTGTGTACCAAGGATTTGCGTGAACCTTACCGTATGCTTACGAGTCGTTCAGAGTATCGTTTATTGCTGCGTTCAGATAATGCCGATCAACGGATGACACCATTAGGGCGGGAAATTGGTTTAATTGATGACAGACGGTGGGATTTATTTACGAGAAAACAAGAGCAAATTATAGCCGAAAAAGAAAGACTGCATTCGACTAGAATTAAAGAGCATGAAGACATAGGGAGAGCGATCGCCCAAGAAACTCAACAAGCAATCAAAGGTTCAATCACCCTCGCTGACCTGTTACGTCGTCCGGGAATACACTATGTAGATTTAGAAAGATACGCACTAAGTAACGTCACTCTCAACCAAGCGGAAAAAGAAGGGGCGGAAATAGATATCAAGTATTCTGGATATTTAGCCAGACAGCAAAACCAAATTGAGCAAATAGCTCGTCAAGCCAATCGAACATTACCAGCAGATTTAGATTATGCAGCAATTGATACCCTTTCCAAAGAAGCCAGAGAAAAGCTGGCAAAAGTAAGACCCTTGACAATTGGGCAAGCAGCAAGAATTGGTGGTGTTAATCCTGCTGATATCAATGCTCTGTTAATTTATTTAGAAATCCGTAAAAACAAGGAGCAGAATGAGTTTTCCTTATTAGCAGATACAAAAATTCATTAAGGATGGGTATAGTATAGGGTGGGGGATCAGTATGATGAATTACAGAGATTTTGGAAGTAAAATTCTGAATCATTTATAAATCACAGTAAAATTTAATACCACTGCCAAATTACTGCCAAATTAAGGTTAGTGGTGTAATTTAAAGAAAGTGATTTCCCGGACATCATTGGGTTTCCTTTCCCTTTCTAGCAGCCACAAAGAAAATGTCTATGATAACAGAAGCCAGCACCCATCTAATGATTTCTGAAGCACTAGAGGACTTACTCCCCAGTGAAGCCCTGTCGATAGAGACTTACGCTGAAGGCTTAATAGATGAACTCTTCACCGATATCGACAACATACTAGATTGTGGTAGAAAGCGCCCTGCTAAAACCATCAGAACAGAATATGTACCACATAAGCAAACAGTGGCGGTGAAGATGCAAGAAGTTGTTTTGACACAGACAGTACACCGAGGAACCAAAGCGATCGCGCCCATCCAAAAGCCGCAACCAAGTACACTGGTTTTAAATCCTCCCTCTGTCACTGCAATTAGGAAAAGGAATCAAAAGCACAGCGGTGGATTAGGCAACCTGCTCGTGTTAGGCTTAACCTTAAGTGTGGCAATGGTTGGTTCAGTCTACCTAGCACAGCCGACATTATTCACCAATATCACTGCCCAATTTACTCCACATATACCACCAACAGATCAGGTAAAATCACCAGTAACTGTACAACCAGATCCTCATGGTGAATTAGTTAATTATATGTTGCAGGCTTTGGCAGTGATAGACCAGCAAGGCTCTAGCAATGATCAAACACCTGCTAAATCTGGGTTAAGTGATGTTAATCGCCAGCAAACAGACGCTTTGCCTTTGCCCAGTAACCAACCTATTGGCACTTTACCACTACCAATGGCGGCTAACAATGCCCCACCTGCTCCCAGTCGAGTGACAAATGTGGTAGAGAGAATATATGTTCATGTTCCTGTTTATCAAGCACCTCCAGCTATACGCCCATTACCAGAAGTTTCCCCAATGTCAGCGCAGGTATCACCACCTGAGTTTGTCAAAGATTCCCCTAGTAATGTGCAACAAGCAACCAAGCCCCTACCAGCAAAAAATTCACCCACGACAACTGTGAAGCGGGCAGATGCTTCTAAACTACCAGCTACAGCACCACCAAAACTACCTGCGGCGATCGCAACTGCATCATTACCGAAACCAGAAACATTACCAACTACACCCACAACTACCCAACAGGTGTATTTACCCGCCTATTCAGCCGAGTTGGAAGGATTGTTAGAGTTAGGTAGCAAATCTGCGGCTTTGTTCAAAATTGATGGTGTGACTCGCCGGATTAACCTGGGAGAAAATATTGGTGCTACTGGTTGGACGCTAGTAGACGTAAGTAACGGTGAGGCAATTATCCGCCGTAATGGTGAGGTGCGCTCAATTTATGCAGGTCAAAAGTTGTGACAGATAACAAGAGACCTGTCCTGGGAGCAGTTACCTGATATAGTTGAAAAAAAAATGCTGAATCTTGCAAGAGGGAGAACAGCCTGGCGCAGAACTATTGCTTCAAACCAAAACACATTTGACTGGAGTAAGCATTGACATTAATTGACAAATGTCAACAGTAAGTATCAAGTTAATGCTTATTCACACTAGCCTCAAGAGTTTTTACCTGAGTTTGTAATTCTTCTACTACTTGTAAATGCGATCGCTCTAATAAATAACCAGCCCAAACAAAGCTGCCAGTTAACACTGTCACTACTACCACTAAAACACCAGTTAACAACTTAACTTGAGAGCGAAGCTGTTTGACTTCATACATCTGATTTTGAGCTTGATCAAGAGAATTTAATTTAGTCCGTTGGACTTCTACTACTATCTCTACTTTTGGGGTTTCAACTTTTTTAAACTGAATTTGGCTTCGCAACCAATCTGTGATCAATTTAGGGCAATTCTTCTTAAACCATTGCCAAGCAATCATCCTGAATGCAGGTTTAGACATTTTGGAAATCCATTTCAGGGTTCTATTGAGAGTGCGAGACTGGAACTTTTGGTTAATCAAATTAGTTGACCCAGCATCATAGAGACAATTCAAGATCAGCTTAACTGTTGCTTCCTCTCTGTAAACCATATTTTCCAACAAAAGCAGGACATCTTGTATAAGTTGTTCTTCTCTTTCGGCTTCTGTAGGCAATTTTGTTAAATCACTTGATGGAGGCAATTGTTTAGACATATTAACTGTATAAATTCTTAATTTTTCATTAGTGCTTTCCTTTAACTATACTGACATCAGAAAGTATTTGCTATTTCCTGGATACGTTAAGATTCAATTTCTTCACAATGGATTAATAAACGTTCCAAACCTTCAGCCAAAGAAATCAAATCTTGCCAAGAGGAACCATTGACTAGATTTTGAGCGTGTGCTAAACGGTTCCGCAAATTTTCAGCAGATTTGAGAAAGCGTTCACCAGATCGTTTTGACTTTAACCCCAATTTATCAAACAGTTCAGGTTGATTTAATACCAATTCCCGCTTGTCGCAAAATTGCAGATAATCTAATAAATCTGTGGCTTCATTTCTTTCTTGACTTTCACGCCATAATTTTTGAGCAGCTTCTAAGCGGTCAGGTTTAAGAACTTTTTGCCATGAATCTTGGGGATAATACAGCCGCACCAGTCGTAACAAATTCATTTCTAGCAGCGTTACCAACCCAAACAGCAACATTCTGACTGGTGCTTTCTGCAAATCACCACAAGTAATAATGCCACTAACATTATTACAGTCTAATACAAATAATCTGGATTTTTGTTGCAGAATTGGCAACAACTTCATCAAGGGTGTAGACATAGCAATGAGTTCTTGAGGATGAAACACTTGTTGATAGTCGCTGCATTTTCCCGATTGGTTTTCTCGTAAATTTTCTCTTAAAGTAGAACGTTCTACATAACCTGTAATACTATCTTCTGTTTCCACTCCGACAACATCAAAATCCTGCAACTCCATCCAATTTATAATTTCTCTCATATCTGCATCACCTTTGACGGCTTTGAGAGGTTCGGCTACATATTCTATGGTAATACTGTTGTCAAATAAGCTGCGTAAATCTTGAGAACGTGACTTTAGCTGTTTCATTTGTCGTTAACAATAAGACTTGAAACTAGTATTTCATGAAAGTCTGCATTTTGACTGTTAACGATATTGCAGGAGTCGTAGGGGCAGTCAGGAGTCAGGAGTCAGGAGTAAAACTCTGTTATTTATTCAAAAACTACGGTTTTATTACCATAGACTAAAACGCGATTTTGTAAATGCGATCGCACTCCCCTAGCTAAAACAATTCTCTCTAAATCTTTACCTTTTCTAATCAAATCATCTACATTATCCCGGTGACTTACCCTAACTACATCCTGTTCAATAATTGGACCACAATCTAAATCAACAGTTGCATAATGGGCAGTTGCGCCAATAATCTTTACACCTCTTTCAAAAGCTCGATGATAGGGATTCGCACCAATAAATGCAGGTAAAAATGAGTGATGAATATTAATTATTTGCGGGAATTGCTGAATAAAATTATCAGTTATTATCTGCATATATTTAGCCAAAACTACCAAATCAATATTGTAGTGACGCAGTAATTCTAATTGCTTTATTTCCTGTTCTTGTTTATTATCTTTAGTAATGGGAATGTGATGATAATCAATACCAAATTGTGCTGCAACTTCCTGTAAATGGGGATGATTACTAATAATTAAAGGTATATCTGCATTAAATTCCTGTGCCTTTTGCCGCCAAATTAAATCTAATAAACAATGGTCTTGACGACTTACCCAAATTGCAATTCTGGGAACAGTATCAGAAAAATGTAATTCCCATTTAGCGCCTAAAGGTTGGGCGATCGCATTAAAAGCAGCACCAATTAAATCCCTGGGTAAATTAAAACCATCCAACAGCCATTCTATACGAGTGAGAAATAAACCAGCTTCAAAATCTGTATGTTGATCAGCATCAATAATATTACCACCATTAGCATAAATAAAATTAGCAAATTTTGCGACTAATCCTTTTTGATCAGGGCAAGAAATCAGTAAAGTTGCTCTTGGGTTCATTTTGTTTGGGTGATGGGTGATGGGTAATAGGTAATGGGTAATGGGTGAGAGTAGTTAATATTAATTATTAATTATTTAGTATGGGCAGGATTAGGATCTATGGGTATTGGTACAAGGTCTAATTTAGTATCTTGTTCAGCTTGTTTAGCACCTTCCGCACTAGGTTGTTTACCAGATTTTTCAGTGTTTTGTTCATTAGGTTGGTTAGCAGATGCTTGAGATATTTCTTGCCATTCTGATAATTCCCGATTTACAGCATTAGCAAAATCTTTAGAAACTAATAAAACCTGAATATTTCCATTATTGTCGATCACAGGATCAGCTTGGGCGTATAAGAAAGTATTGTTAAAATTAAATTTCCCTAAAATTACTTGATGCGTTTTTTGATTTTTCAGTTTAATATCAATAGTCGCTTGAGGTTTATCTAAACCAAATTCACTCAATTGATTAGGTGAAATTGATACACTACTTTCACTTTTACCTTTAACCAATAAATCCGTTAAATAAGAAACTATAGCCTCTTTTGCAGGTTCTGGGTTAGGAGATTTTGGTAATTTAATTGACCATTTTGGCGCTTCTAGTTTCTGACTCCGTTCTAAATTTAAAGTGTAGTCCTTCGTTTTAATATCTATAGATTGAACATCCTCAACATTAAATGAGAAAATCTGTTGTTTAGTGGTCTGAGTTTGTTGATTTTGCTGATTTACCTGATTTATTTTATTGAGGTGATTTTGTGCAAATTGTTGTGGTTGATTTTTCCGTCTAATTTCATCAAAATAGACAAAACCACTTAAACCCAAGGCTAAAATTACTAAAGTTAAAGTTGTGCGTTTCATTTGGAAATAGGTGACAGGTGACAGGTGACAGAGAAGAGGAAGCAGGTGAAACAGGTAGATAAATTCATAATTATCAATTATCAATTATCAATTATCAATTACCAATTATCTTCTTTTCCACCAAATAATAGCGCCAGTAGCTAAACCAATGAAAGGTAAAAGCAACAAAGAAGAAATACTTAATAAATTTGCTTTTGCAGTTGACATGGTGATGCGGCGATTTGTTTGTTCTTTGGGACGAATTGACAGCGGTTGTTGATCTTCTTGACTTAACCAAGTTACTGAGTTGAGAAATACATCTCCATTTAATTGTTGCTGAAATAAACCATCTCTAGCAAAATCTGAGTTTCCAAACACTACTAAGCGAGATTCTTTGCTTTGATTTTGAGAATTTTCCTCAGTTGGGGAAGCGGTAGGTGTGGGGGTAGGTGTGGGAAATGGGGAAGCGGTGGGAGATGGGGTAGATGTGGGAGATGGGGAAGCGGTAGGTGTGGGAGATGGGGATGATAGCTTTCTAGTTAATGCTACACCTAAAGTTAAAGGACCTTTTAAATCTTGACCTTCATTAAACTCTAAATTTTCGTTTTGTTGGTCACTTTCTGCCCAACTATTAGGATATGATTTAGTTCTGAGTAAAGGAGTAGATTGAATCTCAGGAATTGGTTCAATGAGAATAGGACGTGCGAGGGGATAGAAAGAAATACCATTACCAAAATCTTTAGTGATGGGATGTTGTCCATACTCTGTAACAGCAGGTGCAGCAGGTCCTAGTCCTAAAGTTGTTCCAGAAACATCAACAGCTAAACGATTATCTAGTTTTACACCCCAATCTTGCAATAAGTCATCAATTTTTGGGTCAGTATTAGGGTCAACCATTAACATTAAATTACCGCCACGATTGAGATAATCTTCTAAAGCTGTAACTTCACCTGCTAATAACTCTCGTTTTGGACCAGCGACGACAACAACAGCAGCATCTTCAGGGACTGTAGTTTGTTCTGTTAAACTCAGAGGTAAAGCTGTAAAATTTTTGTCTGCTAATCCTTGAATAGCTTGAGAAATAGCATTTTTAGCATCTGTAAATTCTAGTTCACCGTGACCTTGCAGAAAGTAAACTTTAGCGGTATTGTTACTAGTTATTTGTTGTAAACGGCTAGTTAATCTTACTTCTGATAGACGTTCATATTCATTGACAGTTTGTACTAATTGGCGCTTATTATCAAATTCTAGATAAACTTCGCCAAAAGCTTTCACACCAAATTTTTCTGCTAGTCCTGGTCTGGTTTGAGGGTCGATATATTCAAAGTTAAACTTAGGAGTTTGACGACGATAATTTTCTAGTAATTGTTCATCTTGCAAATTTTGTTCTCTGGTAAATAACCAGACTTTTGCAGGTTTGGGTAAGGTACGCAGTAATTCTTTAGATTGGGGTGCGAGGGTAAATAATTGAGTTTCTGTTAAATCTAATCTTAACTGATACCGTGTACCTAAAAAATTGATTAATCCTAATATTGTTAATACTGCCAAAGTTGCCACTAAGGCGTTAGTTGTAGATACGGTAGAACGTTGTTTCCAAAATTGATTTTTTTGGGCTTGGAAAAATACCCAACCAATGCAAATCAAAAGACCTGCTATGATAAATACTAGAGGTAATATATCCCATTTATCTAATATTACCCCGACTGTTAAACCCAGAGTTAATAAAAATGGACCAAAGAAAAATAGGAGATTAGCGAAATTTTTTTTAGGTATTTTTTTCATTATTGGTGATTGGTGATTGGTGATTGGTGATTGGTGATTGGTGATTGGTAATTGGTACAAACTTCTTTACTGTCACCTGTCACCTATCACCTCCTAACTATTGACGTTGAAAACGCAGTGCATCTATTGATTGGGCGGTGAGGAAAATTCCTAAAATAATGTAACTAACAAATAAAATTAAGGCGCTACTATCAAAAATTCCTTGAATTAATGTGTTGTAATGTTTGAGTAGGGATAGATGAGCTAAACTGTCTCCCACCGGACCGGGTATAGCTTTGGATATGGAATCTATTAATAATAGTAATATAACCACAAAAAAGGTAAGTACGGCTGATAAAAGTGTGCTGTCTGTTAAGGAGGAAATGAACATTCCTAATGATAAAATTGCTGCTGCTAATAATATTAATCCTACATGACCAAGAATAGGAATAACTGGAGACATGGGAGGATTAGAACCGCTAATGGCTAGGGTTTCAAATCCAAGTAATGGTAATACCATTGTCATAAAAAATGTTAAAACTCCTAATAATTTACCTACGGCTACAGCCCAGTTAGTAACTGGTGATGTGGCTAATAATTCTAATGTTCCCCGTTTGCGTTCTTCCGCATAAAGTCCCATTGAAAGTATGGGTAAAATAAACAATAATAACCAACTGATTCTATCTAAAAATGCCCGGATAAATTCATAGGGTACATCTATGGGGGGGACGGGTACTCCTAATTGTTGTCCTTGGATATCTAAATCTGCAACTGTGGGCAAAATTCCCCCTGGACCTATTAAAATCATCACCAAAAATAAGCCAGAAATAAACCAAAAGATACCAGCTATACCATAAGCCAAGGGTGATACAAAATAACTTTGTAATTCTCGGCGATAAATGGCAATTATATTAGCGATGACGATACCCATTTTATGCGTTTTCTCCTTCTGTTTCTGGTGTGTTTTCTAATGTGTTTTCTAGTGTAGTTTCTGGTGTTTCTTTTGCTGGGGGAAGTAAATTTTTCTCTTCGGTTGTTAGTTGTAAAAATACATCTTCTAAACTAGCACTAACCCGCCGCATTTCATATAAATCAAATCCTCCCCGAATTAATGCGGCTGCAATATCTTTTCCTGGTTCTGTGCCTGGTTGAGATATAACACGCAGTAGGGGACGATGATCATGACTTATCGGCATTGATTCTACCAAAATTACGTCCTTTACATTTTGTAATACCTGTTTTGCTAGGGTAACTTCTCCAGAAATTTCTAACTCATAACCCGAACCTCCGGTTAACTGTGTCATTAAATTTTCTGGGGTGTTGGTAGCTACGACTTTACCACGGTTGATGATGGCTACGCGGCTACAGGTCATGCTCACTTCTGGCAAAATGTGGGTAGATAGGATGATGGTGTGTGTACCGGCTAGACTTTTGATCAAGTTTCGCACGTCGATAATTTGCCGGGGGTCTAGTCCTACGGTGGGTTCATCGAGGATAATAGCTGGAGGATCATGGACTATTGCTTGTGCTATTCCCACTCTTTGCCGAAAACCTTTGGAAAGCTTGCGAATAATGACTTTACGCTTTTCTTGCAGGTTGCAGCGTTTCATAGCAGCTTGCACTTTTTGGGGGCGATCGCCAGCAGATACCCCTTTAATTCGAGCTACAAAGTGCAAAAATCCCTCTACCGTCATTTCGGGGTATAAGGGCGGTGTTTCCGGTAAATAGCCGATTTTTTGCCGCACTGCTAAAGAATTTTCATGGACATCATACCCGGCTATTTTGGCTGTTCCTTTGGTCGCTGGCAGATAACCGGCTAAAATCCGCATGGTTGTGGTTTTACCTGCACCGTTGGGACCTAAGAAACCTAAAATTTCTCCAGGTTCTACGTTAAAGGTGACATCGGTTATCGCTGCGGTAGAACCATATATTTTACTCAGATGTTCAACTTCTATCATTGGGATATTATTGGTGTGATATGTGTGATATGTGTGATATGTGTTAGCGATCTCGGAATACTAGGAAGGAATTTCAGTTACCAACGTAAATAATATTGACATTTTCTCTAGATTATTGGGGACTTGTGAAAAATATAATACATAATATATATTCTCGATCTAAGTTTGAACCTTTACTAGTTACCCAAACCATTAAAAATAGTCACTTTACGTTTTATAAAATTAGATAAAATTAGAATTGTTGTCATATTCTCTATTTGCTAAAGTGTCTGAATCTTTACCTTTGCGCGATCGCTACCTGGCTTTAATTGATCAAATAGTCGAAACCACCCTCAAAGGCAAAATTAGCTCCGTAGAACAAGTGTATCAACTCTTACTTCAAGGCATTGCTTCCGGTACGGGAGAAGTGTTTGAGTTAGCTTTGAGCGATCGCTTGAATACCATCCAAACAAAAGTAGACAGCGAAACAGACGAACTCAAAAAAGCCAAAGCCACCCGTAGTTTAAGAGCAGTTAAAACTATTCAAACACAATGGCAACGCTGTCAAGAACAAAACAAAACCACCGAAATCATAGCTTCAGCAGTACGGGAAATTACCATTGCTAGTAATGAGGAGCGTTTAGCCGTATTCCTGCGCTACACCGATCCCAATCAAAAATATCCCTTAAATTTATCACAACTACAACAAATAGCCAAATCCTTACAGCAATTTGGTACAGCTAACTCAGATTTAACACAGATATCCACAGGTATAACTCAGGCGATCGCCGCTTGGCAACGCATCCAAGAAAACCTCCTCAGTTGGATGTATGAACAAAAAACCTCTCTCGGTTTTGGTGGTGTACCAGGGGAAAAAGGACCTTGGGCAAGTTGGGCGAAATTAGTCAAAAGCGAAATACCGCAATCATTTTTTCAGACTTTAGCAATAGAACAATCTCCAATAGAATTTACCCAAAAACAACAAAACCTTAGCGTCAGTGATTGGGTAGAATTAACAATAGTTTTGCAATTCTTACAACGAGGTTTAGTTAGTTGGTTTGATAAACAAGCTTATGATATTCAAGCAGGTCCCAAATTATCAATTTCCACATTTTTAACCTTTGCCGTCATTTGGAGTCAACTAGCAAACGGTTGGCAAAATCAATCAATAATATATAGTAATGGTGCTTCACAAATAATGTTACAAATTTTGCGAACCTTTGCCCAACGTCCCTATTTTCCCATGTATGGTGGAATTTTTGCTTCTTTTTCTGGTAGTTATTTACGAGATGCACTCGATTATTTAGATGAACCTCTACGTTCGGCAGCAGGAACACAAGAAAAAGCCAGAATTTTAACATTATTAGGTTACTCTCAACGAGCTTTAGGCAATTATCCGCGCTCAATAAATTTCCATCAGCAAGCTTTAGAAATTGCCAGAAATGCTCAAGATACAACTTGCGAAATTGCTAATCTTAACCACCTCAGTCGTACCTATGTCCAAGAAAAAAATTATGCTGAGGCAATAAATAATAGTCAAAGAGCATTAATATTAAGTAGACAAACAGGAGATAAAACCGGAGAAACTAACGCCCTGGTAAACTTAGGTTACAGCGAAGTAATGCAAGCACAGCAATTAGAAAACACTGAACCAGAAGTTTATGAATCTGCTATTAATTATCTAGCACAAGGTTTAAAATTAGCCGAAAAAATTGGGGATATTCAAACTCAATCTTTATGTTTTAGTAGTTTGGGAATTGCCTATTTAGTCACTTCTCAGTATGAAGAAGCCATTAAATATTTAGAACAGGGTTTTAGAACTGCCCAAGTTTCCGGTGATTTATATATTCAAGGTCGAAATTTAGCTTATTTAGCAGAAGCTTATTATAACCTGATCAATTTTGAAAAAGCCATTTATACAGGTAGTTTGGGAATGTATCTATTAGAGCAAATTTCATCTCAAGAATGGCAACAACCCGCAGGTTTATTAACCACAATCAAAAGACAATTGGGAGAAGATAAATTTCAAGTTTTATTGCAACAAAACCGCCCTAAGATCATTTCTGTTATTGGTGTAGACGGTTATGATTATTTACCTGATTTATTAGCAAGATATTAGTTACACCATATTTCATCTGGATGAGGTACACCAGGGCGGGCAGGATGCCCACCCCACAAGAGTTTTATTTTTACAGTTATTTTCAGGTAAATAAACCACATTTTGATTTAGGTTTCGCGTCAACAATGTAGGCGCGTTCGCGAAGCGTGCTGGAAGCATCAGCATTCGGACAATTAATTATCGGTTTTTACTTAACATGAAACTAAAAAAAGTTGGGGATCTTATCCTTTAATTATTTTTGGGAAGCCAGTTAATATCAAGTAATTGTTCGAGAGTATAAGGACAACTTTCTGGAAATGAAATGTTATAACCTGTCTTTTGTCTTACATATTTGAGTGCTTTTTCATAAATTATGGATTGATTTTCCTGTAAATGATTTTTGAAGTTTTTGGTTAAATCTTCATTGAGTTGAGTCCTAAAACTCAAAATTTCTGCTTGCCAATGATTAGCATTATAATCATATTCATTATGCCAATATTGCAGTAGCAGTAAATGTCTGATAATTTGTTCAAGAAATCTTTCTAATGTTTTCTTTTCTCGCCGACTCAATTCTTCTAATTCCTCAATTAAATGATCCTTGTCTAATTTTTCCCATTGGTTTTGTTTTAAAAATTTAATCGTTTGTTCTAACCATTGATCATATTCAATCTCATAAAGAGATGCTAAATCATCTGTGATTTTCATTGCTGATCTCTACCTAATTTGCTTCTTCTACTTTCAATTATTTATTACCTTCTTCAACAACTGAGGAATTTGAGCAGGATATTCAGCCACAGGAACTTGTGCAGCTTGGAAAGCCGCTAATTTACTTTGAGTCGTGCCAAAATTGGGATCACGTTTCACAACGGTTGCTATATTTCCTGTTTGATACCAATATTTGTTTGGTGGTGCGTGTCTACCTGCAATATAAGCAATGACTGGTTTATCAATAGCTTCAGCAATGTATCTTGCAGCATTTTCTTCACTTTCTCCCCCTGGTTGGCCGACTACAACTATTGCTTCTGTAGTTTCTTCCTCATCCAGAATTTGCAACCATTGAGAAAAGGAAGAACCGACAATAGCATCACTACCAATACTGACACTAATCGACTGACCTAAACCAGCTTTCGTTAATTCCCAGGCTACCTCATAAGTCAGGGTACTACTACGGCTAACAATTCCCACAGATCCAGGGGTATAAAATTCACTAGGTTGAGTGCCTAAGAGAATTTTACCAGGAACAATAATTCCCGGACTGTTAGGACCTACTAGCAAAATTTCATGACTTTCTGTAGTGCGGAGTAATTTCACCATATCTAAAGGTGGTACACCAGCAGAAATAATAATTATCTGTCTAATATTAGAGGCGATCGCTTCTAAAGCTGCATCCAAAACTTGATAAGGATGGACACAAATAATGGTTGTATCAATTTGGCCAAATTTTGAGATAGCTTCCTCTACTAAGTCAAAAACTGGCAAACTGTAGATTTTCTTTCCACCACATCCAGGATCAACACCAGCTACTAAATTAGTGCCATAAGCCTTCATTTGAGCAATATGAGTTGCTGATATAAATTCACAAAAACCCTGAATTAAAACTTTACTGTCTGGTTTTAAGTTCATAAAATTTAGTTATTGGGAATTGGGAATTGGGAATTGGGAATTGGGAACAGGGAACAGGGAACAGGGAACAGGGAACAGGAAAAGAGAAATTTTTAATTTTTAATTTTTAATTGCTTTGTTACCTGTCACCTGTTACTACTTCTTGTAAGCTGGTAACTTAGCTAGACGGACTGCTTGTTGAACAGCCTCATCTAAATTTTCTACTACTATCAGCGTCTCAGTTTCAGCTTTGAGTTCAGCTAAATATCTCCTAGCTTGTTCAAAATCAGCACCAGCAAGACGGACAACCAACCTGGGTAAGTTTTTCGGTTTATATTTACTTCCGTTAGACGTATAAGATTTGAGTTCTTTTGGATCTAGTTGGATAAAATTAGCAATTACTTCTGGCATCTGAGAAACTTGAGGAATAGAACCCAAAAAGTTAATCAGAATCACTTGAATGCTTTTATCAGCAGCCAACATTTTTAAACCACTTTCCAGGCGATCGCAAAATGTCGTCGGTTCAGTATCAGTCAAGAAAGAATGTCGTAAATTTAAAGATACACCTGGTTTACCACCCGCATTAAAAACTGCATCCAAGGTTGTCAACACCGAACCCGTACCATTGCCCAATATACCTATTTTGCCGTGTATTTCTAACCCATCCCAATTACCCAAGATACTGTTGATCTTGCTATTTTTATGACGGCCAATCATTTTTGCCGCCATTTTGGCTATTTCTGGATGTCGGTTAATTGCTCTTTCATTAACTCTAACTTTACCATTGAGTGCCATAATTTGCCCAGAAACACTAACAGCTAGAGGATTTATCTCTACTAAATCTAAGTCCTTCTGCACAAATAACTTATACATTTTTTCTACAATATCACTTACCGACTGCATCAGCGCACCCTGTAAGCCCATTTTCAAACCCAGTCTTCTGGCATAAAATGGCGAAAATTCCTGTTCTACCACCACATATTGCATTTTCTCCCCTGGAGATTCCCAATCAATATCTGGTTCTTTGCAACCTAAAAGCACTGGACGACAGATAGCGGTATCTAAAACTACGGCCAGATAAAATTCATCCTTGGCATCATACTTAGTTTCTGCCAGTAAAACCTCTGGCAATTCTCCCCCAATTGGTAAATTAAAGATATTTTGGGCAGCTGCGATCGCATCAATGGTGGTTTCCACAATTCTGACTCCACCAGCTTTAGCCCTGTCATCTGCGTGTACTTGCGATTTGAGTACAATCGGATAGCTAATTTTTAAACGTTTTAAATCTGTAGGATGGTCAATTCGTTGAGATGGTAAAACAGGAATGCCCATCTTATCAAACCATTCTTTAACTTGGTACTCCAATAAATCCATTGGTACACACCTTGTATTAACAATTTCAAATCTAATTTTTATTGCTGTCTCATCGTTCCCACAGCACTTTATTTATATAATCACGCTTCGGTTGGCTAGAAAATTGATTTGGCAAGAATCAATTTTATCGAATTAAGTATAAGTAATAGTGGTACACTCAATTCTCAAACCCCAACTGCTGCTATTTGGTTGATTAGACCTTTTGATCCTCCTTGGTCAACTTGCCAGTCTAAAAAATTACTTGGATCTTCTTGTATATTTTTTCCTGGATAATTTATACTCGCATTTGTATTGTCTAATTTATGATCTAGTAGTATAAAAAAGCAGAATCCTAAACCATTGCTGCTCACTCGCTTTCTAGTAAAAGATGGAACTTTGTGTTCAAAACTAGTTCTCTGGGACAGGAAACCAAGGTTCAGCCTTGAGCAAAATCAAATACTTATATATTAAAACACCAGTATATAATTGGGTTTTGTCAAACAGTTAGTAAAACCATCTATTCTGAATGTGACAAAGACCAGAACTTTATTTCATCTACTCCAAGATAATAAAAACTATAAAACTATATACAACATTAGCAGTAGACATTATGAAAGATAAATTCCCAAAAGAAGATATCCAGCATTTAACCAGTATTTTACAAGAAAAACTACTGGTAGAACTTCCATCTCTCCCAGTTCTCCAGGTGAGATGCGCTGTCCAGAAAGACGAACTGATGATTTTAACTCAGCACGCTCCAGGTATAGCAGTTGATAGCCAAAAAATCTTTGCCATCCTTGAGGAATCGCTCCAGTGGCAATCTCAATATCATGATCAAAGGGTGCAATTTTATGTCAGGGTTTCAGGAGAAAAACTACCCTATGCTAAACATTCAATCACTATCAAGGCTAAGAAAATACAGAAAGACCAGCAAATTACGTCCCTGGAAACAAGCAATGGTTTTAATAACGGTGCTGCTAAAAACCAGCTAATTTTTCCCCCACTGGAAATTCCTGATCTCTCATCTCCTGTAACCGATGTTCATATATCGGATCATCCATTTGCTTCACTAACAGAGAACCATATCTTGGATCATCCATTGAGTTCTCGAACCGAAGAAAATATTTCTGATTCTACCTTTAGTTCCGATCTTTCATTTGGCTCAGATAATTCATTAAATTCAGATACCATACTAAGATCAGAGGCATTATTTAACTCGGATGCTACATTTAGCTCAGATAGCTCATTGTTCAATGAGAGTGAGAATGAGTTAGCCGAAGAAGAAAAATTTGACCCATTTGCAGGGACAGAAAGCCTAGCAAAACCCAAAAGACAGCCGATATCATTACCACTCCCACCTTTACCCATCCTCTTAGGAGGAGTCTTGGGAGTGACTGTCATTTGTGGAGGCGGTGCTTTTTTTCTGAATCGTGCTTGTGTGATTGGTGAATGCAAAGAATTACAAACAGCCGATCAGTTAAAAAGCAACTCTCAGCAATCAATCCGTACAGCTAAATCTACACAAGAACTAATAGCATTACAACAGCAGCTGGATAAAGTTATTTCTGATCTCAAAGTAATTCCCCAATGGTCTCCACGTTATCAGCAAGCGCAGGAACTGGCTGCCAGTTTTTCTAACCAATTAACAAAAATTAACTTAGTAATCAAAGCTTTACAAGCCGCAGCCGCCGCAGAGCAAAAAATTCAAACTCCCGCAACTAGCTTAGATGAACTTCGCAGCAGACAAACTTTATGGAGACAAGCAATTATACCACTGGAAGCTATTAAACCTAGTCATGAACTACATAGTTTGGTGCAGGCAAAATTACCCAAATATCAAAGCAATTTAAAAGCGATCAATCAGAAGTTACAGAATGAAGAATCATGGCAGAAAAAACTTACCACAGCCAAAACTGTAGCTAATTCAGCCAACCAACGTCAAGCTACTGCTAAATCCGGTAATGATTGGCAAAGAGTACAATTTGCTTGGCAACAAGTAATTAATGATTTGAAAAGTATTCCCGCCACCAGCACAGCAAATGAAGAAGCCAAAAAACTGTTAGCGGAATATCAACCAAAACTCATACTGGCACGCAACCGCGCTACCAGAGAAATAGCAGCAGCCTCCACTTTTCAACAAGCTACCAACTTTGCAAATCAAGCTAAAGTATTCGAGGCGAAAAATCAATGGACACAAGCAATAGCATCTTGGCAAGAAGCTATACAGACGGCTAAACAGGTTTCTCAAGATAGTTCCATCTATAATCAAGCACAGTCGCTCATTCAAACCTATTCTACTAGTTTAGAACAGACACTGGAAAAACAGCAACTCTATGGTAACTTGGCACAAAGTCAGGCTGATTTAAGCAAAACCTGCGTCAGTGGCATACGTTTATGCACTTTCATAATTGAAGAACAACCCAAAGGACGTATTATTGTCCGTTTAACCCCGGAGTATGACCGAAGACTGCAAACTCCTACTCCTGATATACAAAATCACTTCCAAACTTTGCAACAGGCTTTAGGAGTCATCAGTGAAAATGCCAACCTCCCCCTATTTCTCTACAATTCCCAAGGACAAGAAAGGTATATGAAGAATCCACAATAGGGGGACTGGGGACTGGTGACTGGTGACTGGGGAAGAAAATTTTAGATTTTAGATTTTAGATTTTAGATTGGAATTGACAAAAACAATCCAAAATCCAAAATTGAATTACCAATTACCAATTACCAATTACCAATTACCCATCCCTAAAAACCCAAATAATTTTGTAAAGCTTGGCGCATTTCGGTTACAGGAATTTCTTCATTTTGTAACCAGATTTTTAATGCTGCTGCACCTTGTTGAACTAGCATTTCTAAACCATCAATGGGAATTGCACCTTGTTTTTCTGCTATTTGTAAAAATTTTGTTGGTTTGGGAATGTAAATTAAATCATAAGCAATTGCACCTGAAGGTAATTTAACCATTTCCTCTGCACTTAAAGGAGATTCATTGACATGAGGATACATTCCGATGGGAGTAGTATTTACTAACAAATTAGCTTGGGGAATTAAGTTTGGTAATTCTTCCCAAGTATGAACTTGAAATTTATCTGCAAAGGGTGAATTTTGCCAACTTTCATTAAATGCTTTTAACTTATATATGTTCCTTCCTACTATATGAATTGCTGAGAAACCTAGTTGAATACAACCAGCAACAACCGCCCTCGCAGCGCCACCATTTCCTAAAATTACTGCGGTTTTCTGACTCCAATCTTGATGATAGGTGGTTTGTAAAGGAGCGATAAACCCTTCTACATCGGTATTTGTTCCTACCCAAATGTCACCTTGACGAGTGACGGTATTAACTGCACCTATAGATTGAGCGATGGGGTAAATTTCTGATAATAAAGGTATTATTGCCTGTTTATGGGGAATTGTTACACTAAAACCGACAACACCAATAGCTGCAAAACCAGCGATCGCAATTTCTAAATTTTCTGGTGCAATAGGAAAAGGTAAATAAACATAATCTAACCCTAATTTACTCAAAGCTGCATTGTGCATCATTGGTGACAGGGAATGTTCTACAGGATGGCCAATAACTCCCAAAAGTTTAGTTTTTCCAGTGATTTTCTGAAGATAATTATTCTCTTGCTGATTCATAAACATCATGTTTTTTAAAAAACGTATTGCAATTATACTTATTTTTGGTAACTTATTTTTGGTAACTTCCCCAAAAAAATAACCCGGTTGCATTAAACAACCAGGCTAAATGCCAGATATTAAATGAGATTAAATGAGATTCAATTAATACATCAACCCAAACAACACTTCACACTTCCACTTGATCACTGATGATGAAATAGTCAATACAAAAGTAAGGGTAATTCATGAATTACCCTTACGCAAGAATCAGGTCTTGAGTTCAATCTTGCGTAAGTCAAGTCCTAAAATATGTTGACTCTTGTAGGGGTTTAGCAGTGCTAAACCCCTACTAAATCCTTACCTAAATCTTAATTTTCACCCAAGTTTATTTTCACAACTTTGTTCTTTTCTTCCACCAATTTGGGTAAATTCAGATGCAAAATACCATCTTTATAATCGGCGGTAACTTTGGTATTTTGAATAGGTACAGGTAGAGGAATTACACGCTGAAATTGACCATAATAAAATTCACTTTTGGTTTTAGCTTTATCTTCTTCTTTGTGTTGAAACTTCCGTTCACCGCTAATAGAAACTGCATCTTCTGTAACTTGAATATCTAAGTCTTTAGCTTCCATCCCAGGAACTTCTAACTTGAGAATTACTGCATCATCAGTTTCAATTATTTCCGCAGCAGGAATTTTCGGAACATTAGTTAACTCTTTCAAAGTATTAGGTATAAATCCTTCTACTAAAAGATTAACGCGACGTTCTAAGGTGTCGATTTCTGTCCAGGGGTTGTAACGGATAACTGTCATATACTTTTACCTCTATATTGTTGGTTGTTTCTTCGTTTGAGTTGTTTTTATCAACTCTTTGATTATTATCTTAGTGAGGTTCAAAAATAATGTAAATCCGGTTTTTATCACTTATTAAATGATGATTACCGAACCGATATTTTCGATTATAAATATTTTCGGTTTACGCGAATATTTCAGGTTCGGTTTACACGACAAATATCAATTTAAAATTAACCAGATGGGTAGCTTTGATCAAAAATTCACCTCAATACTTTTCCGTTAATTTTCAGTTAAGGTTTTAATCCCCCCAACCTCCCTTTCAAAGAATGCCTAAAAATCCGTTTGTTTCCCCTTTTTTCAGGGGGATAATGGGGGATATCCAATATTTACAATACGTCAGTCTCGTTAACCGAACCGTATTGCTGTGAGCTTAATTAGTTTATTGATTGTATAAATAAATAAATAAATAAATAAATTGACTGTTAATTATCATACCTGATATATTATACAAGTGCATACAATTTTATTGAATGATTACGAAATAAATCAAAAAATAAAACACATAAATTTATACGTTTTAACACCATGCTACCTATAATTACGGAATTTAGCATTTTGACTTTAGTCATATTTTTTTCTCTTTCCCTGCGATACCTGATTGTATCTTTCTTGTTATATTGGTTGCTGTGGATTCGCAGACCAAAGTCTTGGGAAAATCGTCGTCTTCAAGATATCAATAGACGTAAGAACAAAATCTCCACTGAAATTAAATGGTCAATTTTATCCTGTCTTATTTTTTCACCCCTAGTTGCTTTGACGATGAAAATCATAGAAACTGGACATACCAAAGTTTATTTTGATCCTCTAGGATATGGGTGGTTATATTTACCTTTAAGCCTGTTTATATATTTGTTTTTGCACGATACTTATTTTTATTGGACACATTTCTGGCTACATAACCCTAAAATGTATCGGCGGTTTCATAAGGTACATCATGAATCTATTAACCCAACACCCTGGACTTCCTTTTGCTTTGATCCATTTGAGAGCATAATTCAAGCAATTATTATTCCGATTTTGCTTTTGATCATTCCCATTCACATTAGCATGGTAGTTGTGTTATTGATATTGATGACTTTATTTGGCGTGATTAATCACACAGGTTATGAGGTTTACCCAAGTTCCTGGATGCGCGGTTTTTGGAATCAATATTGGATTACACCTACCCATCACACTTTGCATCATCACAAGTTCAATTGCAATTATGGTCTTTATTTTCGCTTTTGGGATAAGTTGATGAAAACAGATGTGATGAATAATTAGTATTATATACTATAATACGTAAAACCTGTAGAAATTTTTATTTTATACAGTAAAATGAAAATAAATACATCAAAAAACACTTAACTTTAATTTAGATAATGCAGACAAATATAGCACCCTCTACAAATCCAATTTCCGGAAAATACTGGCAATGGCGAGGACACAATGTATACTATGTACAAGCAGGAGAAAAACAACCCCAGCGCCCCTCTTTGCTTTTAGTACATGGCTTTGGTGCTTCTACTGATCACTGGCGTAAAAATATTACTGGACTTTGTGCAGATTTTCAAGTATTTGCTATTGATCTTTTAGGGTTTGGACGTTCAGCAAAACCGAAATTACAGTATAGTGGGGATTTATGGCGTGAACAACTGCGAGATTTTATTAGTGAAGTCATTGGTGAAAAAACAGTTGTAGCGGGTAACTCTCTTGGTGGTTATGCTTGTTTATGTGTGGGTGCAAAATATCCTGATTTGGTTGCGGGGGTAGTATTACTTAATAGTGCGGGTCCATTTTCGCAAACGGAAGGGGAACAAGTGCAAATGCAACCTGCACAAAATCCCTTACAGAAATTAATTGGTAACACTGTCAAATGGACTTTTAAACAACGTTTATTTCAAGCTTTATTATTTCAATATGTGCGTCAACGTTGGGTAATTCGTCGTACCTTAGAAAAGGTTTATTTAGATAAAACTGCAATTACTAATCAATTAGTTACAGAAATTCAACGTCCAGCTTATGATCCAGGTGCTTTAGATGTTTTTGTGTCTGTTTTTAGCACTCCCCAAGGGGAAAAAGTTGATGTTTTACTCAAGCAATTAACTTGTCCTTTATTATTGTTATGGGGTGAAGCTGATCCTTGGATGAAAGCGCGGGAACGTTCCCAAAAGTTTCATGAATATTATCCCCAATTAACAGAATATTTTATCAGTGCTGGTCATTGTCCCCATGATGAAGCACCTGATCAAATAAACCCTCTTTTACGCGATTGGGTTTTATCTATTACTAATTGATAATTGATAATTGACAATTGACAATTGATAATTGACAATTGATTCATTCAGGGTTTAAAGCTTCCCTTTTTTAGGGTAACAAGATAAAAGCTTGCCATTTTTCCATTAAATCCTCTTCCTTCTAGAACACCGATTCATTAATCATAAGGGCGAAGCATTAGGACAGAATATGAACTGGTTTCAGCGATAGGTTATCACTCGAATGCTTCGCCCCTACAAGGTAAAAACAGATTGCCTAGCATTACTGAATCGACGTTCTAGGGAAAGTTAATTGTCAATTGTCCATTGTCAATTGTCAATTGTACATTGTCAATTGATAAAAACCTAAAAACCTGATCAGGGTTGACCAGGTTCTAGCGAATTGATTAGTTTCAAATTTTTGGGATTCAGTAAGTGATTGAAATTCAATAACTAGGGGTGGACAATCTCACAAGTTTAGCATTTTCCTGTTTTTCCGCTTAGGGATTTGGCGCAACTATAGATAATAGTCGGAATGCCACTTTAAGTTGTAAATCCTAAAACTTGTTTGGGCTTTTGACGGGGGACACTTATGCCATTGCCCGATGGGGTTGGTTGTTCTTGTTCTGTGTCCTTCTGAACTTATGAATATAATCTAGCATTCTTTTTTTCTGATGTAATGACTTGTTTACGAAAGTTGATATTTTGTTTCATTTAGCAACATTGGGAGTAGGTGACAGGTGACTGGTGACTGGTGACTGGTGACTGGTGACAGTGTAAGAGGGAATAGGGAATAGGGAATAGGGAATAGGGAAGGTTAATAAACCAATTACCAATTACCAATTACCAATTACCCATTACCCATTACCAATTACCCATTACCATTCCCACATAATTCCGGTATTGTCGAAATGGTTGGTTACAATGCGGCCAATATTGTCTATTTGGGCTATTTCTTCAGCAGAAAGTTTGACTTCTGCGGCTTTGGCATTATCTTGTGCTTGTTGGGGATATCTTGCACCAGCGATCGCATTACTTTGGGGTTGGGCTATTAACCAGGCTAATGCTAACTGCGCTAAACTACAATTATGTTTTTCGGCTACTGGTCTAAGTTTTTCTAAGGCTTGTTGAGCGCGTTCAAAATTCTCTCCTTGAAATAACTTATTTTGCGATCGGTTATCTTCTGGATCAAATTTATGTCCTGGGGCAAATTTACCAGTTAACAATCCTTGTGCTAAGGGTGAATAAGCCAAAATTGAAATATTATTTTCTACACAATAAGGCATGGCATCGGTTTCTACATTGCGCCAAAATAGAGAGTAAGCTGGTTGTAAACTATCAATTCTGCCATATTGGGCAGCTTCTGCCAGTTGTTCACGGGAAAAATTAGAAACACCGATGGCGCGAATTTTACCTTGTTCTTTTAAGTGATTTAAGGCACTCATGGTTTCCTCTATGGAAACGATTTCACTTTTAAAAGAACCAGATGGCCAATGAATTTGATAAAGGTCGATATAATCAGTTTGGAGATTTTTCAGGGAACGTTCACAAGCTTCTATCACTTGTTGATATTTGAGATGATTGGAAAAAACTTTAGTAGCATATTCCACGCGATCGCGTACATCGGACAAAGCTTGGGCTACAATCTGTTCAGAATGTCCATCACCATAAATTTCAGCAGTATCTATAGTTGTTATTCCCGCTTCATAAGCAGCGCGAATGGTTTTAATTGAATCTGCATCTTCTATTCCCACCCACATTCTTTTCCCTGCTTGCCAAGTTCCCATTAAAATGGGTGTAATTTTAACGGTGGATGTACCCAGTGTGCGTTTTTCCATAGTTTTGCCGTAGTTTTGCTGTAATTTTGCTGTAATTTTGCTCTAATTTCTGACAAAATCTGATATTGATGAGGAAACCATTAAACTTTTAACTTATTACCTGTAACCTGTCACCTATCACCTAATAAAAGACGCTCATGGAACTGACTACCACTTTTCACGCTCTCAAAGAATGGTCTGTAGCTGTAAATGCTTTAGAAAGTGGACAAACAATTATGTTACTACGTAAAGGTGGTATTCATGAACGGGGAGGACGCTTTACTGTTGCTCATGAACAGGTTTTACTGCATCCTACTTACGAGCATCAACAATCTTTTATGCTCAAAGCTGAATATGCTGATTTGGTTTATCCCGTTACATCAGGATGGCATCCAGAAACAACTCGCATTGGTAGTTGGGCGGAAATTACGGATATTTTACCTGTAGCGGATGAGTCTATTGTGAGTAAATTATTGCCTTTTCATATTTGGAACGAGTATTTTATTAGCGATCGCCTGAAATGGAAAACACGTCAACCTTTATATATTCTGTTATTACGAACTTATAAACTACCCCAGGTGCAGTATATTCCTTATTTGCCTGAATATGGTGGTTGTAAATCTTGGATTGATTTAAATCAACAAGTGCGGTTAGAAGGTTCAAAAGCGGTTTTATCAGATGATGTTTATGGTAAGTTAGTTAAAACTATTCGTGGGATTATTGGCGATCATTTGTATGCTACATCTTTATAGGTAGGAGTTAATGATTTACAGGATGTGGTGATTTTGAGGATTTTGGATTTTGTCTGAATCAGGATATCCAGGATTATAGGATTTTTAGGATGTGGGTTTTTTGTGGTGATTTTGATGAGTTGGGATTTTGGTGATTTCATGATTTACAGGTTATTTGATTTTGTTAATTTTGTAAATTAATTAATATTTAAGTTGACTAATTACTAAATTTTGTTATTATAAAAAAATACAGAAGTGTTGAATGTTAAGATTTTGAGGATTTTGTCCAAGTTGTGCATTGGTATTGGTGATACCAAATTTGAGCAATTAATGACTCTATTCTCAATAGACAATGGATTTTACCTGGGTAAAACGAAAAGATTGTAAAGTTTTATTGCAGGATTCAACACTTGTGAAAAAAATATAAATAATTGAGCAGATAAATAAAATATTAAACACCAATAAACAACTAATAAACTACATCCTGTACATCCTAAAATCCTGAACATCCTGATTCAGAAAAAATCAAATCTCAACCACCAATAAACAACTAATAAACTACATCCTGTACATCCTAAAATCCTGAACATCCTGATTCAGACAAATAGAAATCTTAAACAATCAAAAATCATCAATCCAAATTCTGGACATCCTGACTCCTAGTATACAATGAAAATAAATCAACCAGAGGTAATCTAAATGGCAACCCAACTTAGTGAACCAACAACTGCACCGAAAACAGTCAAACAACTGGTAATCACTTGGGAAGCTTTACCCGATGATTTTCAGTTAGAGGATGAACCGGTGGAAAATACAGGACAACCGCTTTTAGCAGGTGCATTACGGGAAAGTTTAGAAATAGCAGGTTTTATCAAACCAGAAATGTTAATAGTTTCTAATTTTGGACTTTGTGCGACAGTTAATGGTGAAATTGTTGTTAAAGCACCAGATTGGTTATATATACCATCCGTGAAAGAAGTTTTACCAGAACGTAGAAGTTATACATCATATTTAGAAGGTGAATTTCCCTTAATAGTCATGGAATTTTTATCTCATAATGATGGTGGAGAATATTCTGTTAAACGGAGTTATCCTCCGGGAAAATGGTTTTTTTATGAACAGGTTTTACAAGTTCCTATTTACGTGATCTTTGAACCTGATGGTGGTTTATTGGAATTTTATGAATTAAAAAACGACCGATATCAATTGACATTACCAGATGAAAATGGTCGTCATTGGATTGAAAACATGGGGTTATTTTTAGGAACTTGGCAAGGTGAAAAAGAAGGTAGAAACGGTTATTGGTTAAGGTGGTGGGATAAAGATGGTAATTTGTTACCTTGGGGTTTAGAACAAATTGCTAAAGAAAAAGAAGTTGCAGAACAAGAAAGACAACGTGCGGAACGAGAACGGGAACGTGCAGAACAAGAAAGAGAAGAAAAGGAGAGATTAATAGCTTTTTTAGTTTCCCAAGGTATTGATCCGAATAATTTACCTACTTAAAGGTAAAGTAAACATTTGATAGATCCCGGACTTCTTTAAGAAGTCCGGGATCTGAATCTTATACATGAAATGTCAGATTTTTTATCAAAGTTGCAATTTTACTAGCAATTCAATATAAAATCTAAGATTCAAAATCTAACTATCACACCATGACAAATCTCACTCCTAATTCTAGTTTCAGTGTGACACTACGCTTACAAATTCCCAACCGGGTGGGGATGTTAGCATCTGTAACACAGGCGATCGCTTCTAGTGGTGGTAATCTCGGACAAATAGATTTAATTGAACAAAACCGCCAAGAGTCTATCCGTGATATTACTGTAGATGCAGCAAGTACAGAACAAGCGGAAACTATTGTGCAAGCGGTAAAAGAGCTAATTGATATTAAAGTCATAGATGTTTATGACCGGACTTTTAATTTACATCGGGGCGGGAAAATCAGTATTGCTAGTAGAATTCCTTTAAAAAGTGTTTCTGATTTAGCTATGGCCTACACACCAGGAGTAGGAAGAATTTGTAAAGCGATCGCCGAAAACCCAGAGGAAGTTTACCACCTCACCATTAAACAAAACACTGTCGCCATTGTCACTGACGGTAGCGCAGTATTAGGTTTAGGTAATCTTGGTCCTGGTGCTGCTTTACCCGTTATGGAAGGTAAAGCCATGTTATTTAAAGAATTTGCTGGTATAGATGCTTTCCCCATCTGTTTGGATACTCAAGATACAGAAGAAATCATCAAAGCAGTCAAAAATATCGCCCCTGTATTTGGTGGTGTGAACCTCGAAGATATAGCAGCACCCCGTTGTTTTGAAATTGAAAAAAGACTGCAAGCAGAATTAGACATTCCCATTTTTCATGATGATCAAAATGGTACTGCAATTGTCACTTTAGCTGCTTTACTGAATGCTTTAAAATTAGTCAATAAATCAATTGCAAATATCCGTATTGTCATTAATGGTGCTGGTGCTGCGGGGATCGCAGTTGCTCGTTTACTCAGAAAAGCCGGTGCAGAACAAATTTGGATGTGTGATTCTAAAGGCATTATCTCTATTAATCGCACAGATTTGAACGACGAAAAAAGAGAATTTGCAGTTAAAGCACAAGGTACTTTAGCAGGTGCAACCCAAGGTGCAGATGTGTTTATTGGGTTGAGTGGACCTGGAGTTTTAACACCAGAAATGGTACAAGGTATGACAAAGGATGCAATTGTGTTTGCAATGGCCAATCCCATCCCCGAAATTCAACCAGAATTAGTACCTAAAAATGTTACAGTCATGGCTACTGGCCGCAGTGACTACCCCAATCAAATTAATAACGTTCTGGCTTTTCCTGGTGTATTTCGTGGAGCGTTAGATTGTCGAGCAAAAACAATTACAACTAATATGTGTTTAGAAGCTGCAAATGCGATCGCTTCTTTAGTCAAACCTTCTGATTTAAATCGAGAACATATCATTCCTTCTGTGTTTGATGAGCGTGTTTCTACAGCAGTTGCTGCTGCTGTTAAACAAGCTGCACGGGAAGAAGGTATAGCTCAAGGTTAATAAAATGACAAACCCACTTATGTGGGTTTACAATTCTCATATATGTTCACGACAAAACAGCCATGAAATACTCAATTATTACAGGTTTATTAGCTGGAACGTGATAAATTTATAATACACCAATTTTGATTTATTTCAAAATAGAGATGATTTACACATCATCTCTACAGGATTCATTCCTGATGCAAAAACTCCAAATATCCCTTACTCAACTCCTCCACAGCTACATCATAAAATTGTTTACCATGTTCAGGAGTCGCTAAATCAGGATTTGAACCCATGCGGCCATCAGGATAACGGGAACGAAAATCAACAGCACCATAAATTTTATGACCACCTGCAACCTCTGGAGATAAAGGAGCTTTTTTAATAGCTTCTGGATAGACATATTGAGTTACAGCAACTTCACTAGGGGTAGCATGAGAACCTTCTTGATCCCCATACAATTCTTTCGCTAGTTTATATACAGAACCACACATAAACCAATTAGCAATTTGACATTGTACTTTTTGGTAGTTTTGAATTTGTAAATCTTCTAAATGTGCGTAGGTTTCAGAAAAAGCAGCTTTTACAGTAGCAATATTTCCACCATGTCCATTAATAAAATAAAACTTTGTAAAACCAGCTTTTGCTAAACAGGTAATGTAATCTTTGATTACTAAAATTAAAGTGCTAGGACGTAAACTAATCGTACCGGAAAAAGCAGTGTGATGTAATGCCATACCCACATTAATAGTTGGTGCAACCATAGCTTGTGTTGTTTCCCCCACACCACGGGATATAGCTTCTGCACAAATCGCATCAGTTCCAATTAAACCAGTAGGTCCATGTTGTTCAGTTGAACCAATGGGAATAATAATTCCCTGAGATTGTTGTAAATAAATTTCAACTTCTGGCCAGGTGCTGAGATGTAATAACATTTTGTGTAAATCTTATGTAAATAGGAAAATATAATTATAGCAGCTATATATATCAGTTCTTCCTGATTGATGAATATTTTTACAAATGATTTTTAAGCTTTAACTTTTAACTGGTAATTGTAATTGTAATTATTTGGGTAATTATTTGGGAGTCGCAACAAGTGATGAAAATATTGAACAATTAACAACTTGAATTTACAATTTGCAAATTATTGCAACTGGAGTTGATCAAACTCGTTGCGAATCTCCAGACAAGACTTACTCCAAGTAAATGATGAAATGTTTGTTTTGTAAATCGTCAACTATACCAGGAGACAAAGATCATAAATCTTGACTCTTGGTGCAGAAGTGCCGAATTAATTAAAGGAATAATGTTTTTTTACGTCCTTGATAATTTCCCATGTACAAGACATCCCAGCAGTAAATGTTACTAAATCTCCTTTACCCATTTGCACTGGTTGTCCGCCATCAGGGGTAACAACTACATCGCCTTCTAAAAAGTAACAAGTTTCTTCAGAATCATAAGTCCAAGGGAATTTGGAAACTTCTTTTTGCCAAATTGCCCATTTGTATACACCTAAATGATTGAGGCTCTCTTGACTCGGTTGATGCTCGATCTTAATTTCCATTTGTTGTTGTATCTAGGGTGATTTAGCAGTAGGATTGAATATCTTCGCCACATTCATCTACTAAATAACACAATGCGCGAAAACGCAAGCCTACAAATTGTTCGTATAGGGGATTAAGTTTGCACATAGGGGGAATGTGGGCAATTTTGCGACCGAAAAATACAATATCACGTTCAAAGGGACATTGAGCAGGAATCAGTTTAGCGATCAATTTCGCTAGTTGACGATTGTGAAATTTGATTTCATCTAACCATTGACGTATTGGTTGTAGTAAATCAGATTTATGACTTGTTTGTTGGGTTGCTTCGATCTGGCTAATCAAGTTAGGGAAAATGATAGATTGAGAATTTGTGGTGATCATATTTCTACATCCTGTTGTCTTTAAATTGATAAACTTGATAAACTTCTGCCATTTTGGCTGATGACCATGCAAAATCTTACAGAAATCTGCGTTGCCTTAGTAATTCTAGATCAAAAAATTGCAATTGGAATATCTTACAAGTAATGGGCAGATAAATTCCTTAATTAATTGCTATTTAAACTCACGGTGTGTTGAATAACTGTCCCGTTAAATACAAAATAGCAAAGAAATAATAAAAATGGTATTACCTTAACTTATTAATTACTGATATCGAATATTGTGATCCCATATATCAATCCCAAAAGCTTGGTGGGAAAACTATACAGTGTTGCAAATTGTCACTGTTCTCATCAAAATATAGGTTGAGTGTTGCTATAACGAGCGTCTATCAATATTCAGCAATGACCTTAACCGATTTTCAATCAAATTCTAGCCTAAAAATGTTATATATGTTACATGAATTAACCTAGATATTATCTAACTAGTAGCAAGAAATTCTTTGATAAGAACAAACTAACAGACTGGTAAAATTAGTTTATAAAACACAAAATATGTTATGATGGATGTAAAAATTTAGCTATCAGTAATCTGTAAATGGGGTAGCAATTTACTGATTGCTGAATTATTACTATGAATCATCTAGCTTTTTGACGTTGACAAGCTTTGCAAAATATAACTAGATAACTCAAAAAATCCTGCTCCTTCAGCCGCATTAGTTACATAAGTAGGTTGATACTGTAACTGATTGGCATATTTCATCACATTTGCCACACCTACAGAAATAGGAAAATAACGACTATCAAATAAACTTTCATCATTGGGACTATCACCTACAGTAACAACTTGTTCTAGTGAATATTCTGGGAAGTATTCGCGTAGCACTTGTAACAGTCCCGCAGATTTATTTTGTGCTTGTGGTTTAATGTGACATTGGACATTACTATAAGTAAATCCCCAACCCTCAAGTTGACAAAGATTACTGAGATATTGCAATTCATTTAATGTCAAATCAGCAACATCAAATGTCCAATCAGTGACACGAAACCGATTGTCAGCAGATTCCTGAATTTGCGGAAATTGACTTTGTAATTTGGTAAAAGTTGTAGCTAAGTCCTGACGATGTTGAGCTAAATCAGGAATAGGTGTTAAAGTTAGTGGTTCTAATTTAAGAGATGAATAGAACAAACCCCCATTTTCTGCTAAAGCACCCGCAACTGGCATCAAACTACTGAGTCCACTGACCCAACCAGCTGAACGACCGGTGACAATCAATACTTTAACTCCTGTGGCTGCTAAATTCTCCAAAGCTTGCAACAGTGAAGAGGTGAATTTTCCCTCTTGAGTCAAAGTTCCATCCATATCTGTGGCTACGAGACGTATATTCTTCCACTCATGAGAATTGCTAATGTGTCTGTACATAGAAAAATGACAATCAAGGAATATGATGTAAAAAAAGATTGATAATACAGTAAAGTGATACCAAATATTTGGGCATCCTAAACATTATCAGTAAAATATTTGAATTTGCTAACCATGCTCAGTACCATCTTTCTAGCCCAGTCTTCAAAGGCTAAAACTACAAAGGCAATTCAACAAGTACCAGCCAATGAGTCTCCAACATCATCCTTATTTATGTATGCCAGTGGAGGACTGCTGTTAGGACTAATCGGTGTAATTATTTATGGCAAAGTTTTAGTCCATAAATATGAAAAAAGCGTCAAATTTGAAAAATTTCGCACGCGAGAACTCGAAAAAAAATTAAAGTTGGCACTGGAAACCATTCGCAACATGGAAACCAACCCAGATTTGGTCCACTCGCGGGACTTTAACCTTGATTATCTGCGAATGCGGATGTCAGAGGAAGTATTTCATTTTGCGATTGTTAATCAAATTAAAATCAAAATCAAAGATAAAATTTCTTTAGCACTGCGCCCAGCCCAGTCTCAACAGGGACAAGTAGGAGTTGCAAGCAGCACTGGTAGACAGATAGACGAGCTTTTTGATGTTGAGTATGAAACTGGTGTACCACCTAATATTGTCAAGCGAGTATTGTTTAGGATTCAAATTCGGTTAATGAAGTTACCAACACAGGCAACTTCTACAACTATTAGCCAAATTATGGACTGTATAGAAACTTATCTGAGTCCTAGAGATGATGACGACTCATGGCAGCCAACGATTCAGGGTAGGATTGTCTATATGCACTGGGATCAAAAGGCTAAACCCACTCCTTTGCTGGTTTTGGAACAATCGAATGAAGGGGTAAATGTTACTTTCCGTACTACTCGCCAACCAAATGTTGCTGCACCTTCAGAGGGTCCAACAGGAAAGCCTCATGTTCCTCCACCACCAAAAAAAACAACTGGAAAAGCTAAGGCTTGACTCAGTAAACAGTTTAGTTAGTGAGACTCTGAAACTTGCGTCCCTACCTTGTGGCTGATAGGTATATTTTGATCATCACGAGTTAACAGACCATCTTCCATTTCCACGATACGATCAGCTATATCTAGGATGCGGTTATCATGGGTAACTAATAAAATTGCCGTTCCTTGTTCTTTTGCTAGACGCTGCATGATTTCTACCACATCACGCCCTGATTGTTTATCTAATGCTGCTGTTGGTTCATCTGCTAAAACTAATGGAGGTTGATTGACTAAGGCGCGCGCGATCGCTATCCTTTGTTTTTGCCCACCAGATAAATTGTCTGGGTAGTAGTTCATCCTTTCAGCTAACCCCACTGCCCCCAACATAGCTTCTGATTTTTTAATAGCTTGGAATTGAGAAATACCCTCGTTTAATTCCACTGCCATTTGCACATTTTGTCTAGCAGTTAAAAAACCGAGTAAATTGTGAGCTTGGAAAATATAACCTATATTACGCCGACTCTGTACCAATTGACTTTGACTAGAGCCAAATAGTTCCTTACCTAAAAATTTCAGGCTTCCTTCTTGTACAGACCGCAACCCACCAATCAAGCTCAGTAATGTGGTTTTACCTGAACCTGATGGACCAGTCATAATGACAATTTCTCCCGGATATATTTCTAGGTTAATATCAAATAAAATTTGTTTTCTCAGCGCCCCTCGACCATAATAATGGTTGATATTTTTAATGGCAATTACTGGTTCTGAAGTGTTCATCATAGGTGATTGGTGATTGGTGATTGGTGATCGGTGATGCAATGAAAGGATTTTGGATGAAAGGATTTTGGATTGTTTTTGTCATCTGCAATCTAAAATCTAAAATCTAAAATCTAAAATCTAAAATCTAAAATTTTCCTCTCCTGTCTTCCACTTTAGAAAATATCAGCAGGATCGGCAGAACGTAATTTTCTCATGGCTATTACACCAGAAATAAAACACATTAAAATAGTTAATATTAGTACCATAATAGCCCGATAAGAACTCATAAAAACTGGTAAAAGTGTGGCATCTCTAGCAACTTGGTAGAGAAATAAAGCACAAGCAAATCCAGGAATGTATCCTAAAACTGCTAACATAAAAGCTTCTTGCAGAATGACTGTTAATAAATAATTTTGTGTATAACCTATGGCTTTGAGAGTAGCATATTCAGATAAATGATCTGTTACTTCTGTATACAAAATCTGATAAACAATTACAGTTCCCACAATAAAACCCATAATTGTCCCTAAAGTGAAAATAAAACCAATCGCGGTACTCGTTGCCCAGTAGTTTCTTTCAAAATCAATAAATTCTTGTTTGGTGAAAACATTCACATCTGTAGGTAAATAAGTCCGCAAATATGCAGCCACTTGGTTGACATCTGAACCAGGTTTTAACCTAATTAACCCAATATCAATTAATCCCCTTTGGCGATTATTAAATATCCGCAAAAAGTTAACATCACTGGTAATTAAATTACCATCTGCGCCAAAGGATGCTCCTAAAGTAAATAATCCTGCTACTTTAATTCGTCGTCTTCTCACTTCTGCTGTGACATTTTTTCCCTGTTCAAAATCACTAGCAATTGGTCCATATTCTACCCTAGAAGAACGGTCAAATAATACCACATCTGGCATTTTCAATTTATTGATATTTTCTTCTACTCCGGGTAAATCAAAAACATTAAATTCTGGGTTGAAGGCAAAAGTCAGGATACTGCGAGGGCGACCAGTAATAGGATTTTTCCAAGTGGTATAGTCTAAATAAATCGGATGCACTGATTCCACTGCTGGCACATCTAAAGCTTTATATAATCGCCTTTGGGAAAAAGGTTTCATTGCTAATACAGCATTAGATTGATTGTTAATTACAACAATGTCACCCTTTAAACTGCTGTGCATTCTGACGTTACTGTAATATAGTGCATCCCGAAAACCTAGCTGCATAAACATCAAGATATCAGCAAAGGCAATACCTGATAAAGCCACAGCTAGGCGAGTTTTTTCTCTTGTCAGTTGTAGCCAAGATAGAGGTATTTTTTGAGTCATTTAATTTTGGATTGGAGATGTTGGATTTGGGATTAATTAAATGAATCAATTCCAGGTATTATGGAAATATCCCAAATGTGGAAGTTGATTTTTATCTAATAACAGAAAATTATCCCATGAAAATTATTCCAGGCTGAATTTGATTGAACCGCAAAGACGAGCCAGTGCGTTGGGCGGCTCTGCCGACTTGTAGCAACTGGCGTGCAAAGTACACAAAGGTAAGAGAGTTTTAGAGAGTTTTTGGTATGGCTGCATTGATTTTTTCTTTCATGGGGATGCTCCCGGTGTTATTACCATCAAGTTAATTTCAAATTACCTGGTTTTGGTGATGTCATCTGTGTTAATTTCCACAATCACTTTAGCGTTAGTTAAACCAGAAACTTGTTGACTATCTGCGGGAGAAAGAGCAATTTTGACTTCTACGACTCTGGCATCAATATCTGCGGCTGGATCTGTATTCAGTACATCTTTTTTACCGATTTTTCGGCCAATTTCTGTGATATTGCCTTTGATTTGCCCGCTAAATGCGCCGTTATCACTGGTGATAGTCGCACTTTGACCAACACGAACTTTAGCAATACTATCTTCGGGAATTTCGGCAATGACAAACATTTGATCGGTTTGTCCAATTTCTGCAATGCCATTTGCACTCATGACTTCCCCGGATTTGGTGTGAACTTTTAAAATTTCTCCAGGGGTTGGGGCTTTGACATAACTTAGTTGCAGTTCTGCTTGGGCTTTTCTGACAAAGGCGATCGCATTACTAATTTGAGCTTGTGCCATTTGTACATCAGTAGGACGCACATCTAATAACCTGCTTAATCTCGCTCTTTCCTCGTCGATTTGCCTTTGTAATGTGGACACAGTTTTGTCGCGGGTGGCCGTAGCCTCGATCAGTTGCTGCTGTAAAGTAGCGATAGTTTGGATTTGAGTAGCTCTAGCTTCAGCAATTTGTTGTTGTAGTGTTCCTAGTGCTTGTCTCAAACTAGCTTGAGTTTCCCGCAGTTGCTGAGTAGCGGTGACAGCACTCAAACGTCTTCTATCCCGTTCTTGCTGGGAAATAGCCCCCTGTTGATATAAAAACTCATAGCGTCTGGCATCAACTTGAGCATTGCGTTGTTCAGCTTGTACCCGGTTAATTGTGGCTCTTAAACTATCTCTTTGTCCACTGAGTTCGGCTTCTAGACGTTTAATTGTGGCAGTTTGGGCGATTTTTTCCCCACTTAACTCAGCAGCGATGCGGGCAATAGTCGCTTGTTGGGCTTGTTTTTCTCCTTCTAACTGTGCTTTTAAACGAGAAATGACCGCTTTTTGAGCTTGAATATCTCTTGGTGAAGCAGCTTTTACTTGGGCTAAATTAGCACGAGATTCTTGTAGTCTGGCTTTTGCTTCTTCGACTGCGGCCATGTTGCTGTCGCGGCTGTCTAAAATGGCAATAACTTGACCTTGCTGTACTTTTTGTCCTTCTTTTACCAATAGTTGTTGTACTCGTGAACCTGCTGATAGTCCTGAGTTGGGAGCAGCTATTTTAATTACTTCTCCTCGCGGTTCTAATCTACCCACGGCACTAATGCTACTGGGAGTAGGGGCTACAGATACGGAGGAAGTTAGTTTTTTTAATTGTTCAATTCTGGCTGTACCTAGAACACCAGCGGCGATCGCTACTGGTAAGGCTATAGCAACTTTCAACCAAACTTGAGATTTTTCTAGTGCCGATTCTGTTAACTTTGGCTTTTCAGTCACCCTTGACATGATATGTTGCCCTTTTATCTAATTTGTGATTTGTGAAAGTAAAAAAGCAAATTAGCCTCAGTTGATTTGGTAAAATATAAGTTGTGATTGCACGAAAAATTAAAGAAATTCACACTGTTGAATTCACCAAATTCAGCACCCAGATAAGCAAATATTAAGCAAATATTTTTTATTGCTGATGATTTATCCCAGCAATATGGAATAAATGCGCTAATAATAATCACGCAAAAATAAATTAAGAATTGATATTAGAAGTCGGGGATCTGGGTATGAAGAAGTGTTACATACCCCTATATCAAATAGAAAATTCCTAATATCAAGATTTTCTTAACTGAATTGTTAACAACTGAATTGTTAACTTGTGAACCAATTTATTTGTTTACATCTAACAAAACAACAAATATTTTTGGTAATTTCCTG
Source organism: Sphaerospermopsis sp. LEGE 00249 (assembly GCF_014299995.1). Lineage (NCBI taxonomy): Bacteria > Bacillati > Cyanobacteriota > Cyanophyceae > Nostocales > Aphanizomenonaceae > Sphaerospermopsis > Sphaerospermopsis sp. LEGE 00249. Next base: position 61,825 of record NZ_JACJUZ010000017.1, read on the forward strand.
ATAATATATGATGTGCTACTTTTATTTCTACCGATTTTAAACTCCCATTTAACTCTAGTTAAATAAATTCTACATTTATTAGTGATGAAAAAACGTAACGAAGCTTACAGATAGGGAGTCTTAAAAATTTTTCAATTACAGCTATTTTCAGGTAAATAAACCACATTTTGATTTAAGTTTCGCGTGAACAATGTAGGGGCGTTCGCGAAGCGTGCTGGAAGCATCAGCATTTGGACAATTAATTATCGGTTTTTATCTAAGACTATCATCCGAATGCTTCGCCCTTACTGTGGTCTAAAGACATGAAAACTGCTGTAAGCATTCATCTGTCAGCAGTCAATGATCCACAAGAACCTGAAAACAATCAATCATAGTCTGTAAATTGCTCTGATTAACACTGGTGTAATTTAACAAAACTCTGTATCCTTGTTATACTGTTTCTTGATGAGTCTGCGCTAAATTCTCTGACCTCTTTCTTTGTGTTCTTTGCGTTCTTTGCGGTTCAATCATATCAAGCGAGGGGTAATTTTCTATTGTTTAGATAAGAATAAACTTAAAATAAACTGACACATTTGGGATGCTCCCTGCTCTTACTGCTATTGGATGATAACTAATAACTGATTACTGATTACTGATAGCTGAATACTGACTTATTCTGGTAAATCAAATAATACCCTAGTCATGTAATTTTCTGCCCAATCTTCACCAAAAGCTTTTTCTAGAACTCGTCGGGTTTTATCATTTTGTTGTTGTTTTGTACAATAATTATGTTGTCCAGCAATAATTGATGCTACTTTTTCTGGTGCTACGGGAATAGATGCGATCGCTTGACTACAATGAATATCTAAAAAGTCTTTTACTCTTCCCAAAAATAAGCTTTCTTCTTCTAAAGAACTGGGACGAATAAACAAACAAAAGTCAGAAAAGATATTTCCCCAATCTGGTAACTCACGGGATTGGGAAAAGTTAATTGTTGTTAACTGGCTGAGTTGGGAATTATAACCTTCTGGTAAAATCCGTTCTAAGTTAACAGGAGAAAGGTCAGCGATCGCAGCACTAATTTGACCTCTACCTCCAACTAAATCGCAACCAAACATAGGTATATCATATTCTGGACGGGGAAACATCACACAATGCAAAATATCTAACATATTTCCCACTCTTGCTAGTTCCAAGTGCATTTTACGAAAGTGGGTACTTTGATAACAACGATTTTCTATAATTAGTTTTTCCCCTTCTAGTCTACCTTCTACATATCCTAATTCCGCAGGTAAATGATAGGGTGATAAGTCTAGGTATTTATGCCAAGCTGCTTCAATTGTATCAGCTAGTTTACAAATCAAGGGATGTTGTTGTTCACGTAGGGATGGGCTAGAAGTAGAGGTCATATTTTTTATGTCAACGATGTAATTTATGATCTAGTTTACAATTAGTCAGGTTATTTATTTGTATTAAGAATTATAAATAAATCATCAATAGCATTATATACATAACATTTTGATGATTTGTGGTAATTTAGTTGCCACAGACAGTAAATTCAAGCTAGTATCAAATTAATCAAAAAACACAAATAAAAAACATAGAACATAAAACATATTAGATATGAGTTACGACAGCACTCTGAAATATTTAATTGAAGAATATCCGCAAGCAATTGTTGAATGGTTGCTTGGTGCTAATATTTCCGAAACACCAGAACTCTTAAAAACAGAATTAAATTTAGAACCAATTCGGGTGGATGGACTATTTTTCTTAAAAACCAGCAGTAAAATCATTCATTTAGAGTTTCAAACCATTCCCCAATCAAAACCACCCCTACCTTTACGGATGTTAGATTATTGGGTGAGATTATATCGTCAATATAATATTGAGATTGAGCAAATTGTTATTTTCTTAAAACCAACCACATCAGAAGATGTATTTATTGATGAGTTTAGAGCTACCAATACTTTTCACCGTTATCGAGTGATCAGAATTTGGGAATGTGAACCTGAACCATTATTAGCAACGACCGAACTTTTACCCTTAGCAGTTTTAGCCAAAGCTGATAATTCTAGTATAATATTAGAACAAGTCGCAGCTAAAGTAAATATAATAGAAGACAGAAGACAAAAAATTAACATTTCCGCTTGTGTGCAACTTTTAGCTGGAATTAAATTTGATACAGATATCATCAATGCTTATTTTCGGGAGGATATTATGCAAGAATCTGTAGTGTATCAAAAAATAGTTAGAGAAGGTTTAGAACAAGGAAGACGCTCGGAAGTGAAGTTAATTATGCGTCAGCTTCAGCGTCATTTAGGAAAAATAGGTACAGACATTCAAAATCAAATTCAAGATTTATCTTTTACACAGTTAGAAGATTTGGGAGAAGCTTTATTAGATTTTCAAAATGAAACTGATTTAAGAAACTGGTTAAGTGAAAATTGTGATTAAGGTAAGGATTCAGGAGTCAGAATGTTTGATAAATCTCTGGATTTTGGAAGGTAAAGGAATGAGGTAAATTAGGAATAATCATTACTCAATTATTGCCAAAAATCTGTAACTTCATAACCCAATTCTGCTAACATTTGCCGCAGTAATGGTAAACTCAAACCAATTACATTACTATGACAACCTTCGATTTTTTCCACAAATAAACTACCAAAACCTTCTAAAGCAAAAGCACCGGCACATTTAAGGGGTTCACCTGTTTTAACATAAGCTGCAATGGCGCGATCGCTCATTTTCCCAAAATAAACCCTAGTAATTTGACATTTGACAACAGTGAGATTTTGGGTATTATCAATTAAAACATGACCAGTATACAAATCACCAAAATTACCTTGCATTAAATTCCAACGAGCGATCGCCACTTCTGCATTTTCTGGTTTACCATAAATCTGTCCATCAATGGCTAAAACCGAATCACAACCCATCACCAAAGCGTAGGGAAACTGAGGTGCAATAGTTTCAGCTTTACACTTAGCTAAAATTTCTACTAATGTTTTTGGTTCAGTGACTTGAATTTGCGACTCATCAAAATCACTAGCTTTAACAATAGGTTCAATACCCACAGTTTGCAACAAACGACGACGTGCAGGAGAAGCAGAAGCAAGTATAAAATCAGGAATATTCATAAGTAATTGGTAATTTGTAATTTGTAATTTGTAATTGGGTATTAGATTTTAAATTTTGGACTTTGGATTTTACTTACTTCATTTCCATCTAAAATCTAAAATCTAAAATCTAAAATTGATCATCCCAATCACATAAAATTAATAGACACTAAAAGAACTAACAACTTCATCAATAGTACGTTGCAGTTTTTTCCAACGTCTTTCAGGTACAGAAGCGTTAAAAGTAAACAACTTACCACGACTCACAGCAACACTAGCTATATTGTGGCGTTTTTCACGGTTAGGAAGTTGAACTTCATACTCTAGAAAATAGTAAGTTTTACCATCTACTTCTTTTTGAGCAACATTAACTAATTCTGCTGAACGTCCAGAACCTTCAGGAGCAAGAGCAGCTTTTCCTAATTTATATCCTACTTCGGTGGGTGTTCCCAATTCAGTCAAACTTTTACCTTGAGGAACAGGACTAATCACCACAGAGACATTTTCTGATACTTCGATTAAATCATGAAATACCACATCAGGACCGTCGGTAACTTTAACTTGCAACCAACCATTAGGATATAAAAACTGATAACCATCAGCAGTATCTACAAAGCTTTTGAGTCCAGCCGCAGCAGCAACATCAGGGTTACTGAAACTGATACTGAACACTAAAACCAAGATTAACGCAATTCGTTTCCACATTGATAAAAATTCCTTTCGGTGGGAAGCAATACAAGACAAGGATGATTGCAAGTCTTTATTTTCTCATTAATTGGTACGTTCAGCTAAGGACGATTTTACCGCTTCACCGGATTGAACTGCACGCTTCTAGGGTTTTAGGTAGTTCAGCCATATTGAAAAATTTGATACACGGAAAAAATCCGCAGAATTAATAAATAATAAATATTTTTTGTGATCAATATCACTAAAATAATGTGATGAAAAACACACTTCATTTTAAGTTATATGAAATATAATTAACATCAATCCATAAACCTGCATTAGTATCCGGTCCATAGATTATGACTGCAAATAGTTTATCATTACCACAAGCAAACCTAAAAATAGCTTTATGGCAAATAGAAGCTGATTCTATGAGTAGTAGTGATTTATATGTATGGATTGCTAATAGTGGATTGCCAGATGATATTGCTATCAGATTACATGAATTAGCAAGCTCTACGAAAAAGGTAGGCAACAAAGTTATTTCTATAGGTAAAATAATCTTAATAAAGATTATAGAGTTTATCAAAGCGCATCCTTATTTATCTACTGGTGTTGCTTTAGGTGCTGCTGTTGGTTTATTAGTTAATGCAATTCCTTTTATTGGTCAGTTTTTAGCGCCTTTAGCTACTGTGTTAGGTATTACTATTGGTGCTATAGCAGGACATAGACTAGACAAAAGAAGACAAGGTAAAGAAGTATATGATGTTGGTATTTTAGGTATTACAGAAGAAATAATAGAAATAGCTAAAGAGTTTTTTCAATTATTAATTGAAGTTTTTATTCTTGTTTTCCAAGAAATAACAACTACATAACAATTATGTCAACATTAGTTAATTATTTAGAGGTTACAAAAATGTCTTCAGATAAAACTCCAAGTAAGCAACAACTACTTAAAACTTTAAAAGAACTTGAAAAAAATCCTAACGATTCTGCCAGAATACTAGGTGAAATTGGAATTGCTGTTTTTGCTGGTGGTGCTGTTGCTGTTGCTATAGCTGCTATTGGTGTTCAAGTATCAATTCCTATAGTTACAGCATTAACTGGTATAGTTCTGGTGGGCGCAGCACCTGTCGGTTTGGTTGTTGGAGGTGCTGTTGCTGGAGGTGCTGTTGCTTGGGGACTAACTCAATTAGTCAAACACGGCTCTAAAATGGAAGCTGCAAAAGCTAAAATAAAAGAGGATATCAAAAAAAATATTAAAGATATTGAAGTCAAAGAAAGAGCATCTAATGTTCAAGCAAAAGATTTAGGTTATTTTTATGGTGTGTTACATAAAGCTTTAGATGCTAATTTGATTAGTAATCAAGATGTTTTTAACTTATTACAAGCTATTTCCAATGGTCAAATGTCTTTATCTGAAGGATATAAATTAATGGAAAATATACTTGGGATAGCATAAAAGTTGAACCATTAATTGAGTAATCATTATCCGTTCACAGTTTCTTTATTTCCATTATCTCATAAAAAATCCTGTAAATCCTAAAATCCTGGACATTATCTCGACTTCGCTCGATAACCACCTGATTCTGACAAAAAATATCATATAATAGAGAATAAATATTTACCTCAATTAACTATGCAAACCACAGAATCACCCTTACAATTGCGACTGTGGACTGTTGATGAATACCACAGAATGGCTGAAGCAGGAATATTTGAACCAAGTGAACGAGTAGAATTATTAGAAGGGAAAATAATTTGCATAGTTGCTAAAGGAACAGTCCACCGGTCAGCAGTAGGAAGAACAAATAAATTATTACAAAATCGTTTAGAAAATCAGGCTTGGATAGCTATTCAAGACCCTGTAAAATTAAATGAAAGGTCTGAACCTGAACCAGATGTTGCTGTAGTCAAAATAGATCCTTTAGACTATGCAGATCATCATCCTACACCAGATGAAATTTATTTCATTATTGAAGTTGCAGATAGTAGTTTAAAGCTGGATACAGAAATAAAAGCTAAAGCTTATTCTCAAGCAGGAATTAAAGATTATTGGGTGTTAGATGTAGTCAAACGCGAATTAATTGTATTTAGAAATCCCACACCAGAAGGTTATCAAAATCAAGAAATTTCCACAGAACATCAAAAAATATCACCTTTAGATTTTCCTGATTTAGAAATTATGGTAGCGGAAATGCTACCACTTGTCTATTAAATATCAGGTTCAACACCCAGCTTTCTTAACTGTTCTATCAACCTTTCTTTCTGTTCCATTGGAGTCAAAACCCAATTACCAGAAACATCATACCACCTTAACCAAGGTTGCTGAATATTATTATAAATTCCCTCCCAAACACCCAAACCTAACTCTATTTCTGGTATCCAAAACCGATAATTTAATGATGATAAATCAATTTCTGCATAACGACCACCATCTAATTTAAACATTCTAAATTTATAGGTATAACGGTCAAAAATCGCATAGTAAGGAATCCTTAAAATCTGTTCATAAACTTCCCACTTGGTTGGTGGTTTTTCCACATCTCGCAAAGTCTGTCCTAAATCTTCCTTTTCTGTTCCTGGTGAAAGTAATTCAACTATTACAAAAGGAGTAATTCCTTCTTGCCAAATTACATAACTCAGTCGTAAATCACCATTTTTATAAAGGGGAGAAACACCCACAGATAGAAACCAATCTGGTCTTTTATACCATGTGGGATGATTGGGATCATAATATAAATTCATATCACTAGCGGTAAATATTTTGTCGCTAGGATAAACAGAAGATTTAAAAGTTTCGTCTAATAAACGAGGTTGTAATAAATGAAATTGATCTGGCAAACCTTTTTCCTCTGGATCTTCACTTTTAAGATCATACATCGTTGGTAATACTTCTTGAGGAGAACGTGGTGGATCTGTTTGGTACATAATTGGTAATTAGTAATTGGTAATTGGTAATTGGTAATTTACTCGTTCCCATACTCTGTATGGGAATGAATTATTAAAGGCTCTGCCTTTTGTCATAAAATTAGAGTCAGAGACTCTATGATAGCATTCCCAGTCAGAGACTGGGAACGAGAGACGAGAGAGACTGGGAACGAGAGAAATCCTGTAAATCCTTTAATCCTGGACATCCTGATTCTGACAAAAAATTCTAACAATCAACTCCTGACTAATTCCACATTTACCAACCTCTGCAAAACCTGTTTCAAAACGATCGCGGTCCAATCAATATCCGCTTCCGTTGTCTGTTTTCCTAATGTTAACCTAATTCCTCCTAAAGCGGCTTTTTGAGAATATCCCATTGCTAATAAAATCGGACTAGGATTTAATTTACCACTATTACAAGCAGCACCCGCACTAATACCAATTCCTGCTAAATTTAACTGACGAACTAAAGTTTTACCACTGATTTTTTCCCCATCTGCATATTCTAAACAAAAACTCAGATGATGGGGTAAACGATTAATCATATCACCTGTAGGAATTAAACCGGGGACATTTTCTAACAAAGAAAAGAGGCGATCGCGCAATTTTATTAATCTTATTCTTTCCCCTTCTAACTCTTTTCCCGCTAACTCCGCAGCAACCCCAAAACCAGCAATAGCGGGAGTTGCTTGTGTACCAGAACGCAATTTTTTCTCTTGTCCACCACCACCCAAAAGTGGTATTAACTCCACCCCTGGACGCACATATAAAGCACCCGCACCCAAAGGACCATATAATTTATGACTAGAAATACTCAATAAATCAACAGGTAAATTATTCACATCTATCGCTAAACGTCCAGCAATTTGTACTGCATCTGTATGAAATAAAGCATCATGTAATTTAGCAATTTTTCCCAATTCTACTATAGGTTGAACCGTCCCCACTTCGCTTTGTCCATAAATCACAGATACCAAAACTGTGTTATTTCTTAAAGCTGCTTTTAAATCTTCAGGATTAACTCTACCTTGTCCATTTACACCTAATCGTGTGACATCCCAACCCCAACTTTCTAACATTCGCACCGGTTCAGAAATAGCGGAATGTTCCACACTAGAAATAATAATATGTTGTGGTTTAGAATAACATCGAGCTACACCCATAATAGCTAAATTATCCGCTTCCGTTCCCCCAGAAGTAAAAATAATTGATTCAGGAATAGCATTGATTAAACCTGCAACTTGCATCCGCGCAGTTTCTAAAATTAAAGCTGCACGGTTGCCCCATTCATGTAAACTAGAAGGATTACCCCACTGTTGAGTTAAAACTGATTGCATAACAGCGATCGCCTCAGGACGAGGGGGAGTAGTAGCACTGTAATCTAGATAAATTTGCATAAAATCAATAATTTTGATAATTTAGCACGTATTATGGGCAATAATAAATTATTAGGAGTCAGGAGTTCAAGCAGTCGTAGGGGCGAAGCATTCGGGCAACCAATTATCAATTTTATGAAAAGGCTATTTTCCTGTAAGGGCGTTCGCGAAGCGTGCTGGAAGCATCAGCATTCGGGCGATAAATTATCAATTTTGATCACAGGTTATTTTCCGAATGCTTCGCCCCTACTTCGCCCGTACAGGAGTCAGGAGTCAGAATTTTTTACTTTCTGATCACTCATACAAAATCTTTCTTAAACCCTCTTTACTTTGCGTCCTTTGCGTCCTTTGCGGTTCATTCTTCCATGACTTATACATAACTCCTAACGTCCCTAATTATCCCTTATTTATTTGTATCAGATTCTCATGTCTATTTTTCACCATCTTAAATTTTCATCTTATATATTTTTATTCTTATTTACCCTCACCAGTTGTCAAAAAGTCAAATCTTCAAATCAGCGTTTAGCACCATTACCCCAAGAACCATTAATTCAAGTTTACTTCAATCATTCCCAAGCTTCAGAATATCAAGAAACCTACCGAAAACAAACCCGTCCAGGAGATGATTTAGAAAAACAGATTATTGATGTTATTTCCCAAGCTCAATCTACCATAGATATAGCAGTCCAAGAATTACGTTTACCAAAAATTGCCCAAGCATTAGCAGAAAAACAAAAATCCGGTGTTAAAGTTCGGTTAATTTTAGAGAATAACTATTCTCGTCCTTGGAGTAGTTTAACAGATGCAGAAGTTCAAAAACTAGAACCAAGAGAAAAAGCAAGATACAACGAATTGAGAAAATTTGTTGATATCAACCAAGACAATCAAATCACACCAGAGGAAATAAGTCAACGTGATGCTTTAGTCATTATCAAAAATAGTAAAATTCCCTGGATAGATGACACAGCAGATGGTTCTGCTGGTAGTGGTTTGATGCACCATAAATTTATCATTGTTGATAATCGTTTTGCGATAATTACTTCTGCTAATTTTACTTTCAGTGACACTTCAGGAGATATTAGCAATTCTAGCAGTTTAGGTAATGCAAATAACCTATTGAAAATTGATAGTCAAGACTTAGCTAATTTATTTACCGAAGAATTTAATATCCTCTGGGGTGATGGACCAGGAGGAAACCCAGATAGTAAATTTGGTGTTAACAAACCTATACGTAAACCCCAAACAATTACTTTAGTCAACAATCTAATTACCGTCAACTTTTCCCCTGTTTCTCCCACTCAACCTTGGAATAATTCTAGTAATGGTTTAATTTCCCAAACCTTAGATAAATCAAGTAAAAATATAGATATGGCATTGTTTGTATTTTCTGATCAAAGAATTGCCAATATTTTGGAAAATCGCCATAATCAAAATGTAAAAATTCGCGCTTTACTTGACTCACAATTTGCCTATCGTTCCTACAGTGAAGCTTTAGATATGATGGGTTTAGCTGTAATTGAAAACTGTAAATATGAAGTTGATAACCGTCCTTGGAAAAATCCTATTACTAGCGTTGGAATACCCACATTAGCAACAGGTGATTCTTTGCATCATAAATTTGGGATTATTGATAACACAACAGTAATTACAGGTTCTCATAATTGGTCAGAAGCAGGAAATCATAATAACGACGAAACTTTGTTAATTATTGAAAGTCCTACAGTATCTGCACATTTTCAGCGTGAATTTAACCGTCTTTATTCTACAATACAACCAGGATTGCCATTAACAATTCAGGCAAAAAATGATGCTAAAATTAAACAATGTTTGTAAATAACAACTCAATCATCTATCTGATTTTACCAATCAAAAAATTAATCTCAACACAGCAACACAACCAAAATCATAAACCATTACTAGTAAGGATAATTATTACCCGTCAACAATAAAAATTTATATATTTATAAAACTTATAATAAATACTGGGTATTAGTCCTAAAATGTAATTAATAATGGTAATATAATGTAAGTTAGTAAGCTGATGTGCAGCTAGACTGTATAATTACAAAACCTGAAGTTACAGTAGCACAAGCATCTTGCTTGTATTAATTATTTAAGTTAAAGGCATAACAGCTTAGTAGTATTAAGTAAATAAACGTTTAAAAACTTGTAAAATTGAGTATGAATCAAGTAATTAAGGCGTTAAAAATGATTGTATAGTTTGTATATTACCTGCTATTAACATCAAGAAAAACTAAGATAATTTATATAAACATAATCTATGCTAATTATCAAAGAGGAAATAAAAATTCGTCCTATGGAAAATCATAAAAATGACTATTTATTAATGGAAAAATGGCGCACCGATGAAAAAGTATTACAATTCTACGGAGGAAGAGATGAACCTTATGATTTAGAAAAGGTAATCAAAACCTATAAGCCCAGAATATTAGGAAAAGAATCACTTATTCCCAGGATTTTCTCATATCAAAATATAGACATTGGTTATTTACAATATTATGAACTGAATAAACTACCAGAACATCTTAGCAAAATGTATTCTTTACAAGATACAAATAATGTCTATGGCATTGACTTATTTATCGGTGAAACTCAATATTGGAATCAGGGAATTGGGACAAAAGTGTTATCTTTAGCGATAGAATATATATTTAACACTCTGCAAGCGTTGAAAATAGTAATTGATCCTAATGTAAAAAATCACCGTGCTATTCGCTGCTATGAAAAATGTGGGTTTGTGAAAATTAAGCTGTTACCATGTCATGATCTACACGAAGGTAAATATCAGGATTGTTGGCTAATGGCAAGAGAACGTAATATAGCAGGTGACAGGTGACAGGTGACAGGTGACAGGTGACAGGTGACAGGTGACAGGTGACAGTGTGAAAAGTCTTTTACCTTATGGCTTTTGATATAAATTGCGTATCTGATTCAAGTCCAGATCACAATAAATCATTACACTAAGAATAACACTAAAAATAAATCAACCTGCTAGAATTTAGCCTCTGAGCAAAACCATGACACAAACAACTACAAAAACAACTACAAAAATCTGTATACTAGGTGGAGGCTTTGGAGGTCTCTACACCGCCTTACGGTTAAGCCAGCTACCCTGGGAAAATACACCCAAACCTGAGATAATCTTAGTAGATCAGAGCGATCGCTTTCTATTCTCTCCCCTACTTTACGAACTCCTCACTGGCGAACTACAAACCTGGGAAATAGCCCCACCATACCAAGAACTGCTACAAGGGACAGGAGTACGTTTTCATCAAGCCACCGTCTCAGAAATCGACACCGACAAACAACAGGTACAATTGCAAGATGGGCAAAAAATCGACTACGATCGCCTAGTATTAGCATTAGGTGGTGAAACACCCCTAGATTTAGTACCCGGTGCAGTCAACCATGCTTACCCCTTCCGTACCATCACGGATGCTTATCACCTAGAAGAACGCCTGAGAATTTTAGAAGCATCAAATCCTGAAAAAATTCGTGTTGCCATAGTTGGCGGTGGTTACAGTGGCGTAGAATTAGCTTGTAAACTAGCAGATAGACTAGGAGAAAAAGGCAGATTTCGCCTGATTGAAATCGGTGATCAAATTTTAAGAAATTCCCCAGAATTTAACCGCGAAGCCGCCAAAAAAGCCTTAGATGCTAGAGGCGTGTTTATAGATTTAGAAACCAAAGTATTATCAATAGGAGAAAATACCATTTCCCTGGAGTATAAAAATCAAGTAGATGAAATTCCTGTAGATTTGGTAATTTGGACAATCGGTACAAGAGTTTCCCCAGTGGTAAAAAATCTACCCCTCAAGCAAAACCAACGCGGACAAATCACCACTACAACCACATTACAAGTCTTAGAACATCCCGAAATTTTCGCTTTAGGAGACTTAGCAGACTGTAAAGATGCAGAAGAAAAACAAGTACCCGCAACTGCCCAAGTAGCATTTCAACAAGCAGATTATACAGCATGGAACATTTGGGCATCTTTAACCAATCGTCCTTTACTTCCCTTCCGCTATCAACAACTAGGGGAAATGATGTCCTTGGGAGTAGATAACGCCACCCTCACAGGTTTAGGTGTGAAACTAGATGGTTCTTTAGCATACATCGCCCGTCGGTTAGCTTATTTATACAGATTACCAACCTTAGAACATCAATTAAAAGTCGGGTTTAATTGGTTAGTTAGTCCGATCATTAAAACACTTTCTCAGTAAAATAGGTGACAGGGAATAGGGAATAGGGAATAGGGAACAGAAAGCAAAAGGCAAAAGATAAATATTCTTCCCTGCCTCCTGCCTCCTGACTGCTTTAACTCCTGACTTCTTGAATTTCTGACTCCTTGAACTCCTGACTCCATGATCGCCTTGATCTCCTTATGAAAAACCCAATAGTTATTTTTTTAGATGCTGTAGGTACACGATTT